>JBGQLF010000552.1:0-6985 GCA_041499985.1 Gemmataceae bacterium | reverse complement strand
TTGGGGGTTAGGATTCCGATCCTGACGTCAGGATCGGAATCCTAACCCCCAAGGAACAACCCCAACGGCTCGATCCTACGAACGCACCAAGGTGGTTGCGAACTCTTGCTCCGCAACACCAGGCAGATCTTCACAGGTGACTCGCTCCCCGTGCGCCGTCGTCTTGCCCAGCTCGATCAGGGACTTGAAGCGCATCAGGTCGTCATCCAGGGCTCGTTTCGGATCGCTGCTGAACAACGCTGCCACGGCATGACCGAGTGCCCCAGCAGGTGGGTTATACGACATGCGGAGGTCGATCCGCGTCCTCCTACCGACCTCGGGCTGGAAGCTCACGATGCCGGCGTGGGCCACAGGCGAACCCGGCAAAGTCTTCCAGGCCAACATTTGATTGGGCACAAAACGTGTGATGACCGTATCCCATTCAATGGGAATGCCCGCGGGGCCGGCCACGACCCAGTGCGAACGATCGCTGCCGGCTGCCGTTTTTACATCGTGGACATGGGCCATGAAGCGCGGGAAGTTTTCGTAGCGGCTCCAGTAGTCGAACACACGCTCGACGGGAGCGGCCACGGTGATCGTCTTGCGAATCTCGATGAGCCGCCGCCCTTGCCCGAAGCCGACCAATTGCCTCAACCCTCGATTACTCAGCCCGCGTGCCAGCAGACCGAGCCCGACGGTGCCAAGCACACAGGCCGTCGGAAATCGCTGCGTGAGACCGTAAGCCACCAGGCCGAGGCCGGCGCTGCCCATGAGCAGCCGGGTCGCCGGCGCCCAGTTGGCCTGCATCAGCTCGAACCGCTCGCCTGGCCGAGCCACGCCCCCTTGCAAGGCGGAAATGTTATCGGGTTGGCGGTGCCTTTCCAAGCGGTTGTCGATCTGAATGACGCCCGGTTGCGCCGCGATGGCCTCGAGAAACGCCTCCACCTCGTGCGCCAGGATCGGGCCGTGCAACGTTACCCGGCCGTGGTCGGCGGTGATCGCGATGGAACTGGGATGGGACACATACCTTCCCAGCTTCGAGCGCAGGCGGGCGATCAGGACCTCGTCGGGGATTTCCTGAGCGACCGTCCAGGATCGGATCTCGGCGAACAGTCCTTGGGCGCGCTGGCGCAGGTCGCGTGCCGTCATGTTGAGGCAATCATCGATCCTGCCGGCGGCGCTGCGCAACTGGTTCCGTAGCTGGGCACGGCGACGTCTTCCGCGCTGGGGATCGAACAAGTACATCAGACCGGCCCCGATCCCGAGGCCACTGATCAGAGTTAGTCCGCGATTCATGATACTTCTCCTTCTTTCCCCGGAAGAGAGCTGATCAGGAACGCCCGCCACCGTCTCCGGGTGCGACGGCGGCGTTGTCCTGGATCAGCCGATTGGCATTCCCGGATAGATTTCTTTACCGCAATTTCTATGCCAGCAAGGCATACGGAGGAGGAAGGCAGAAGTACCGGAAACGAGAAGCCGTTTCGCGGCGCCGCGGAGGAGAGCCGGGCACTCGGCTGCCACGGTGCGGCGAAACGACTGGAAGTGGATCACACTCCGTAGCCGCGGATCTTGTCCAGCAAGTTGCGCAGCACTTGTTCCTCCAGCTGGACGTTCTCGCGATAGCCCGGAGTATGCGTACGGTGCACTTCCACGCGGGTCTCTTTGAGAGAGTGCTCCAAGAGCTGTAGCAATTCGGTCCGTTCTTGTTCGTTGAGCATGAGTGTAAACTCGGCCATAGGATTCTCCTTGTCGTGTTCCAGGTACCCAGCGGCTTGCTCGTCTGGAGACTGCGCTGTCTCGTGCCGCATCATCCGGCGTCCCCACCATAGATACTGAAGCCAACCGCTCAGCGCGAGGAGAGCAGCTGCCAACAGGAAAGCGATCGACGAGCCGCCGACACTCACGAGGAGGAACAGAAACAGGCAAGCTCCCAGCAGCACCCCGAGCAGGAGAGGCCAGAAGTCTGCCCAGGTTCGCGGCCGCGGCCCGGTAGGGTAAGTCATGATCCGGTCCCTTCGAAATGCGCCGTTATCCAGCAACCGAACTTGATGCAAGTTTTGTGCCACCCTTCGGGCGCGCCGGTAGAACATTGACGTAGACGGTACAGCGGTTTACGATGCCCTCACTCGGTCCGTCCATCCTGCGTGAGCACCGGGCTCCGCTCGTACTGTAGCGAGGAGCGGCTGCCATGCCGATCATCATTTGGGGATCGCGGGGCCTGACGTCTACTGTGGAAGATGGGGAGTTCTATTGTCCTCAGTGTGACGCGCGCGAGGAGTATACGCTGAAGCAGGTTCGGCCTTCTTCACGCTGTTTTTCATTCCCCTTTTTCCCCTTGGGGCCCCGGACCGCTACGTCGAATGCCGGGGCTGCCAACGCATTTTCCGCGAAGAAGTGCTGCGCTATGAGCCGCCGAGCGAGGCCGAGCGCTTGTTGACGCAGTTCTATAGCGAGCTGCGGACGGGCACCAGCGTGGAAGTGTTGCAGCGGAAGCTGGTCCATCACGACATGGATGCGGCCGAGGCCGAGGAGATCTTGCAAAAAATGTGCGAAGGCCGGCCGCGCAAGTGTGTCTGCGGCCAGCGGTTTCATCCCAGCGTCCACAAATGCAGTCATTGCGGAGCGGATTTATGAGCCGAGCCGAGCCTTCCGGCATGCCCCTGTGTCGGTTCGACGGCCATACCTGCGCGGCGTGTTGCTGGGGTGAACAGGTGACGCGATCCGCCCTGCGAGCCAGGTTGCGCCGCCAGGCTCGCCTGTTCCGGCACTGGTTCCCCACCGGAACTCTGCCCGGGCGGTATGCCCTGCTGCTCTATGAAGTAGTCGTCCGCGGTGGACTCGATCTCGTCTTTCTGCTGCTCTTGCTCGTGCCGGGGCTGGGAACCTGGCTGCGTCCTTGGCTCCGACGCCGCCTGGTCTGTGCGTTTGTGGGCTTCGAGGATTCCCAAGAAAAACGCGTTGGCTGCTTGCTCCATCCGAGCCGTTGGGAGGGCCGGGAAGTTCGCCCGCAAATGGCGTTTGGTCTGCTGCCCGGTTTCGCCTGCGGCTCGCCGGATTACTACTGCCTGGCCGCGCACTGGTTCGCCCGAGCGCCGTGGCAGGCCCAGCAGCAATTCGCTCAGCAGACCGCGTCCCTGGATTGGTATGCCTTCAGTCGTGTGGCGTCACATTTCAGGGATCAGGGATCAGGGATCAGGACTCAGGGCTTGGAGTCCTGATCCCTGAGTCATGGAGCGAACCATGCACCGATCGACGGAGCCCGTTGTGCAGCCGCTAAAGCGCGGCCTGCGCTCAGACCGGGCGGGACTCACGGCAGGTCCGCTGGCCATTGTCGGCGGCTGCGGCCATGTCGGTCTGCCGCTGGGTTTGGCCTTTGCGCGCAAAGGATATGCGGTCGACCTGGTCGATAACCAAGCCGAGCGCATTGCCCTGGTCAGCAGCGGCCGCATGCCTTTCCATGAGGACGATGCCGACGAGATCCTCGCGGAGACCATCCGAACCGGTCTCCTTCGGGCGACGACCGACGCGGCGGTTCTCGAGGATGCCTCGGCGATCATCGTCACCATCGGCACCCCCGTGGACGAACATCTCGATCCTTCGGTCGGTGCCTTCGACCGTTCGTTACAGCAGTTGTTGACGCGCCTGCGGCCTGGGCAGCTGCTCGTGCTGCGCAGCACGGTTTTTCCCGGCATGACGGATCGCCTGGCCCGCCAGCTGGAGCGTCTGGGGCGCAGCGATGTGGATCTGGCTTATTGCCCCGAGCGCATCGTGCAGGGCAAATCCCTGGTCGAATTGGAGCAGTTGCCACAGCTCATCGGCGGTACCACACCGCGCGCTGCCGAGCGCGCCGCCGCTCTGTTCGAGTTGATCTGCCCCCGGGTGATTTTCCTCAGGCCTATCGAGGCTGAGTTGGCCAAGCTGTTCTGCAACGCCTGGCGCTACATTAACTTCGCCATTTCCAACCAGTTTTACGTCATGGCCGAGCATTTCGAGGCCGATTTTCACCGCATCTACCAGGCCCTGCGGGAGGATTATCCCCGCATGGCCTCGTTCGCCCGTCCGGGATTTGCCGCTGGGCCGTGCCTGCTCAAGGACACCATGCAGCTGGGAGCGTTCAACCACGGCTCCTTTGTGCTCGGCGAAGCTGCCATGATGATCAACGAAGGGCTGCCCTACCTGCTCGTGCAGGACATCAAGCGCGGCTATCCGCTGACCGACATGACCGTGGGCATCCTCGGCATGGCCTTCAAGCCGAACAGCGATGACTCCCGCCAATCGCTGTCGTACAAGCTGCGCAAGGTCCTCTTGCTCGAGTGCCGGCGCGTCTTGTGCACGGATCCATACGTACCCGATCCCGAATTGACGCCGCTCGCGGAGGTGCTGGACAAGGCCGACCTGCTGATTGTTGGCACGCCGCATGATTGCTACCGCGGCTTGACCTGTCGCCAGCCCCTCATTGATCTCTCCGCAACGATTGCGAGCAAACGGCCGTAGGGTTCATCAGCGTCAGGATCGGAATCCTAACCCACGACCGAGGATTTGATCCTGACGGGAGGGAGCGGTGCGGGGCCGTGATCCTGACAGCCACTGCCAATTCTCTCTACACATAAGCCGTGTACGATTTCTCCTCGATCAGCCTTGAGCCGAGCAGCTCATTGATCTGTCGTTTGACGGCGGAGCGCCGATCATTCTGGTGATACACGGAACGTGCCAGCTCGACGAACCGTGGACCAAAGTCGCGCTGGCGCTCACAGTCGCGGATCTCGTCCTCGATCTCCCAGAGCGATTCATTGACCACTTTGAGCTCAGCGGTCAACCGCGTCAGCTCTTCCGACTGCTTCAGCGCCTGATCGCGAGCTGCGGCCAAGGTTTCCAGCTCCACGCGCACGTTGTGCAGCTTGCCCGCATCGGTGATCCGTTCACTCTTGATTTCCAGGATGGTAATCTTGTCGATCAATTCTCCGGGAGCGATCTCGACCGTGATCGGTTTGGCACGCGCCGCAGGGGTGACCTGGTTCGTCACGTTGTCAGTCATGTGCTTCAAGCCTCTTTCTCAATCGTCCCTTGCCAAAGGCTAGCGTTGCGGCAAACATCATCATGCCGGCTCGATTCTTTAACGGGTGAGCTGGTAGATGGCTGGCCGGTATTTTGGCTTGGGAATCGGTTTGCCTTCTTCCCTTGCCGTTTCCAGCCAGGCTGCTTTCGCAATCGCGATTTCGCGAACCGCTTCCTCCGGAGAGTCTCCGAAGGCGGAACAAAATTGAAGATCCGGAATATCGGCAACATAGCAACGATCCTGCTCACTGTAGAACACATTAATGTGATAATCTTTCATGGTTCGTCTCCGAGTACCAAGTTGTATTGCTCGACTAGCAACAAGAACTGACGGATCTGGTAAGGTTTTGCTGTTAGACCGTTTAGCCGCGAGCCTCGGGCGAGCGCGTCTTGGGGTAAGCGCTCGCCCGAGTGCTCAGGGCTAAACTTTGGTGTCACTTAGTCTCATACCGCATCAAGATTTCCGCCCGCGGCACTCCTGCCAGCGCTTCAAAGCCACCCGCAAGGATGAGGTCCGCGAGCTTGCCGGCATCGCGGAAATAGCGATCGCTCGGCCGGCTGCCGGTGAGTTTGCGGCGCAGATCCTGACACAACAGGTCTGCGGCCAGCACTGCCGCTTCCTCCTTCTGCTGGTGTCCCCAGAGCGCCGTCACCAGCAGCACCACCGTGTCCTGGAGCCGCTGCGATAGCTCAGCCATCCGGCACTGGCGATCGGCCAACTTCAGTTGGTGCTTGCGCATCGTGGCACTCACCTCGTTCGGGGAGTTCCCAAAAGCCTCGAGTGCAAAAGCTAGATGCTCCGCCAACTGTGGATTCATCTCCGGCACCCGTTGTTGGTCTCGCCCAACGAACCGCTGGCGCAACGACCAGCGGGCATAGGCGGACAGCTCGTGCCGCAGCGCCCAGGTATGACGCGGATTCAGCGGATTGAAGGCGCGAATCTGTTCGCGCTGCAAGGCCTTGCCGATCGGCTCGAAAAACGCTTTGCCGTGCTCTTTGACCAGCGACTTGAAGAACGCCAAGCCGAGCATCTCGCCTTCGCCTTCGTAGATGCACGGCGCCAGGAAATCATGGATGTTGTCGCCGAACAGGTGCCCGTGCAGGAACGATCGGCCGCCATGTGTCTTCATGAACAGCTCGATGGCCGCTTCCTTCAGCGCCTCGCTGCCGAAGATCTTGGCGATGATGCACTCCAATTCGCCGCGGTAGCCCTGATCGATCAGCCAGGAAGTCCACGCCACCAGGGCATCGGCACCGGCGATCAACCCGGCCAGCCGGGCGATGCGCCGCTTGACCAATTCGCGCGTGTTGATCGGGTGGCCATAGGTACGGCGAAATTCCGCCCACGGTAGGAGGTTGGCCAGCAGGACGCGCATGGTGCCCGCAGCCGAGGCACACAGCGCCACCCGGCCCAGGTTTAGGCCGTGGTAGGCGATCGTCAGGCCATCGCCGAGTGGCGGCACCAATAAGTTAGCACGCGGGACACGGAACCGATTGAAGCGTAGGCCGTTGTTGTAGCCATGCCGCAAGGCGTACAGGCCATAGGGCACAATCTGGAAGTGCTCATCTTCGGCCGGCGGCAAGTCAGCGATGAGCACGGCCGGCTTGCCTTCGAGCATCACCACCAGACCGATTGTGCGGCCCGGAATGGCGTTGGTGATGAACAGCTTTTGACCCGTCACCTCAAACACATCTCCGGCCGGGACCGCCGTAGTTCGCAGGGCGGTCAGATCGGAACCGGCGCCTGGCTCGGTCAGGGCAAAGCCCGACAGCGCTTGGCCACTGGCGAGTCGGGGCAGAAAGCGATTTTTCTGCTCGGGATTACCGAAAGTGCGTACCGGATCGACCGCGCCGATGCAGCCGTGTACGGACGCCGTGCCAGCCACCAGCGGATCGAAGACCGCTATGCGCGTCAGGAAGCGGGCGAAGCGGGCGAAGGGGGCTCCTTGGC
>JBGQLF010000551.1:0-6989 GCA_041499985.1 Gemmataceae bacterium | reverse complement strand
GTGGCGATGGAACTGGCTGACGGCAGCCTCTGCGACTTATTCGAGGTGTACCACTCCGAGCTTGGTGCTCCCATTGTGGCCGAGCACATCTGCCTGCTCTTGAGCCAGGCGGCCGCCGCTCTGGATTTTCTCAATACCCGCCAACATCTCATCAATGGCCAGCGGGTTGCCATTCGCCATTGTGATGTCAAACCGAGTAATCTGCTGCTCTTTGGCGATGTGGTGAAACTGACGGACTTCGGCCTCTCGTCGATGACGACGGCGCAGTTTCAGTTCCATCGCCGCGCCGGCACCATCGATTACACCGCGCCCGAAGTCTTTCAGGGACAACTGAGTGAGCGCACGGATCAGTATTCGCTGGCGATCACCTACTGCCGGCTGCGGGGCGGCCGACTGCCATTTCCCGAAGCACCGTCGTCCTTCCAGTCGGACTATGTGCGACCCGCGCCGGATTTGTCGATGCTCTCGGAACCGGAACGTCCGGTGATCGCGCGCGCGCTGCATGCGGTACCGCAAAACCGTTGGTCTTCCTGCGGCGAACTCATGGCCCGGCTCACGCGGACAGTACTCCGGGATCAGCGATCAGGACTGCGGACTCGGGACTGATCGCTGATCCCGGATCTCTGCTGTCAGCGCCCGTGGCGATTGCGCACTATGCTCCTGGTAAGGAGGGCTCGTGCGTAATGTTCCAAGCATTCTTCTCCTTGGCAATGTTATCCCCAGGCCGGCAGCAATCCTTTCGGGGCACCGTTGTCGTCCACCTCGGCATTCTGGCGGGCGGCATTTGGGCCCTCCTCCAGGGCGGTTCCGAGGGAGGAATTCTGCTCCTCGGTTATGTACTCCTGACGGCCGGCATTGTCGAAGGGGCCATCCTGGTGGGATGGCGCTTGACGCAGTTGCCGAAAAGCCAGGCCCTGGAATTCCTCCTCGTCACCCCCCTGCGGCCGCGGCGCGTCTTGCTAGCGGAGGCTCTGGTTGGTTTGGCCCGGCTCGCGCTGGTCACTCTTGCCGGAGGACCGGTGTTGGTGCTCCTGATTGCCGCGGGCTACCTCGAGCTGATTGACCTGGGACCGCTCCTGCTGATGCCCTTTACCTGGGGCGCCATCACGGGGCTGGGCTTCACCGTCTGGGCGTATGAGCCGGTGCACCTGCGGCGCTGGGCAGAGCGCGGCATGCTAGCTCTGGTGGTGCTCTACCTGGCCGTGGGCGTCCTGGCAGGGGAGCATTTGAGACGCTGGGTCGAATGGCTACCCGAAGATCTAGGCTGGCTGTTCCTGACCGGCTTCGAGGCCATTCACCGCTACAGTCCCTTCGCGGTCCTGCGCGCTTGGCTCTTGGCGATTTCTCCCGTCAGCTGGGATCAGCTCCTGGCCGTGCAGGTCGGGGCCGTGCTCGCGGTCGGGCTGCTCTTGTTGCGGGCAGCGGCGCGGCTCCAGGGCCACTTCCAGGACAGGCATTACGGGCCAGCGGCGGAGGGGCGCAAGGACCTGCGCCACCCGATCGGCGATCAGCCGCTCTCCTGGTGGGCGGTCCGGCGCGTGACGGAGTACGCGGGGCGGGTCAACCTCTGGTTGGCTGGCGGTTTCGGCGCGCTGTACGCCCTGTATACGATCGCGGGACCGCACTGGCCGGGCTGGCTGGGCCGAAAGGTTTTTCTGATTTTTGATCAGGCCGGCGGCATTCCGGTCTGGGCGGCCGCCCTGGTGGTGTTGGCCGCGGTACCGGCCGCATTTCAATATGGCTTGTGGGACAGTAACACTCAGGACCGTTGCCGGCGTTTGGAGCTGCTGCTCTTGACCCGGTTGAACGCCATCGATTATTGGCAAGCGGCGGCAGCAGCGGCCTGGCGCCGGGGACGTGGTTATTTTGGCATGGCGGTGCTGCTATGGGCTGCGGCCCTGTACGCCGGTCAGATCGGCCCGTTGCATCTCCTGGCGGCCCTGACTGCGGGCGTGGGTTTGTGGGGGCTGTATTTCGCCCTGGGCTTTCGGGCGTTTTCACGCGGCGTGCAGGCCAACGGCTTGGGCCTGCTGTTGACCTTGGGGCTGCCGCTGTTGGCTCATCTCCTCTATCGTGCCGGTTGGCCGGCCGTGGGCGCTCTGGTGCCTCCCGGCAGCGTCTATGCCCTGGGGAGCGAGTTTCCGACGCCGGTCTGGCTCCTCGGTCCACTCCTGAGCGCCGTGGCCGCGCTCGCGGTCACACGCCTGGCCCTGGTACAGTGTGATCGGGAGCTGCGCCTGTGGTACGACCAGCATCAGGGACACAAGTTTCTGGATTGACCGCTTACTGGCAGTAGCAAGCGCCCTGGGCTGTGGGAGCACGCTGAGGATTGGACCAGTTGGCCGGTGCATAGCTGGAGGTTGGCGGGCAGCAGGCGGGTGCCGGACAACAGGGCACACACGCGGGCGCGGCCTGCACCGGATGCGGACAAACGCGATCGCACATCCAGCAGCAACCCGATTGCAGGACCAGCGGCACCAGGGCGATCCCTGCCCAGAAACGCTTCCTCGGCATCGTTCTGCCTCCTCTTGCCATCCCGCCCGATCGGCCGATGCGGCCCGAGTCACGAAGGGCGTGGCCAAAGACGCACTTCCATAGCCGGGATCGGGGCAGACCGTCAAGAGGAATCCAAGGATTGCAGAAGGAAGATTGCAGATTTGAGATTGCGATTCGCTGTTCGATCGGTAATCGCAAATCTGCAACTTCCGAGGTGTCTTCAGCTCTGGGGCCGCCAGGACCGGGGCAGGGGCAGCACATCCGTCCAATCCATGCCCAGATCGAAGGTCGAACAGAACGCACGCCAGGCCCACCAGGCAGTCGTACGCCAGCGGCAATGGACCTTCACCTGGGCGATGGTTCCCGGTTGGATGGCACTATCGGGATCGATGAAATCGACATAGACCAGGTAATACTGCGTCTGCGGCACATACACGCCGGGCTGGGAGCTAGGCTTCACCGCAATGTTGCCACCACTCTTATTCGTCAGCTGGACGGGAATCTGCTTCGCTTCGGATTCCTCCAAATGAGTCAGTTTGCCTTGCCAGGTGAACCGATCCCGCCCATGAACGCGCAGGGTTACACCCAGTTCCTCGCCCCGCGCCGCCAGTTCTTCCCGGTCCACTCGGAGCAGGTTGTAATCAACGGGCGGCACCGGCATCAGGGCCCGCAGCTTGGTCGGGTCGCCGACGCTGCAAAAAGGCGTGCTGGCATCGCGCTCAAAGTATTTACCGATGTCATCGACCAGGGGCGAGCTCATGACCCGGCCTTTTTGGGGAGCACGCAACTGGAGCTTCGCTTTCAGTTGGTCGTTCATGCCGAGTTGCTTCAGGTAGTACTCGCGCTCCCCCTCCAGCTTGGCGATATTCTGTTGAATCATGGCGCGGTCCTGAGGAAGGAGGCTGGTATCGCTCACTTGCTGCTTGAAGATGCGCAGCTGCCCCTCGCGGACGCGGAATTGCGACTGGTTTTCTTGGAGTTCGTACTCCAGCTGGAGGTTACGGAATTCGGCGAGGATGTCCCCCTGCTCGACGTTATCACCATCCCGGACGTAGAGCTTGTCGAGGATGCCCGGGACATCGACAAAGACCTTCCGAAACGCGTCCTCTTGTACCTGAACCAGGGCCGGCTGGCGAACCCGGCTGACCGGCAGCGGTACCGCAAAGAAGAACAGCACCACGGCCCCTACGGCGATACTGCTGAGGGTCACGCGAACCCGTTTCATATCTGGCAATCTCCCACGCTTGTGCATGCCTTTTCCGAGCCGATAGAGCGGCCAACCGACCATCGAGGCCGCGGCGCCCATCGCCAACATACCGCTGACGACGCCGAGCTTGTACGGCTCGAGCCAGCGGGACATAAAGTACAAAATGCTAAAGGTGACCACCCAGCGATACACATAGCTGATCACCGCGAAGGCGACGAACAGGATCCGCCGCCACAGCGCCATGTACGTTTCTGGGTTTAGTTCGATTCCCAGGCAGTGCTCCATGACCACGCGCTGCAAGAACCGATTCGAGCGGTCGCGCAGGTTGGGAATCTCCAGCAAGTCGGCCAGCACATAGTAGCCATCATAGCGCATGAGCGGATTGGCATTGAAGACAATCGTGCTGACGCTACACACCACCATCAGACTCAGACTCATGTTGTTGATGAACGGGTGGCTGGGACTATTCCACCACACGAATGTGGCAATCGAGGCGATGATCAATTCGACGTAGATGCCGGCGGCACTGATGATGATCCGCTTCCACTTGCTCGGCAGGGTCCAGGCATCGGAAACGTTGCAATACATGCAGGGCGAGAAACACAGCAACAAGGCACCGATCTCGTGGACCTCGCCGCCGAACGCCTTGCAGCTCAGGCCGTGGCCGAACTCGTGAATCACCTTGACCACGCCGAGCGCGAACCAGAGGTAGACAATCGTCTTGAAGCTAAAGAACTCGTGATAGTCCGGCAGCTTCTCGCGGAACGCCTCGAAATGGGTGGCGACGAGCAGGAGGGCGGCCAACATAACGCCCACGCTGACGGTCAGGAACCAGAGCGTGAACATCCAGCTCAGGTAGACCAACATGTGCTTCAAGATCTTATCCGGATCGATCAGCGGGATCTTGATGTACAAGATATTGGTCAAGGCCTGCATCAGCTGGCTGCGCTTGCGCTTCTTGCGTTGGTCGAACAGCTGTTTGCCGGCGTTGGGGGACTCGTTCTGGGCCAGTCCGGCATTGAGGAGCTGCTGGGCAAAACTCTCCAGATCCTCCAGCGTCAGCCGTTCGGGACGGAAGCGCTTTTCATACGCCTTCTGAGCGTCGTCGAGCGTCTGCGTGCCATCCATCATGCGGATGAGGTAGTGTTCTTGCTCCTTGAAGCGGTAATAGCGCAGGCTGACCGGATCCTTGACGACAAAGTAGGTACGCCCCTCGTACTTCTGCGGTGCAATGGCCAGGTCCCGCCGCATACGGATACGAACCTTTTTGCGGCGTTCGACTTCCGAGGCGGCAGGAGCTGCGGTCGGTGGCATGCTCGATTCCTGTTCTGGATGAAGATTCAGCCCACGCCCCCAGCGTTGGCGCGGGGGCGTGGCGGATGCGCGCCTTTACTTGGGATAAACAACCATCGTGACCGTATCGCCGGGCAAGAGCCGGCCCTGCGGGTTCATCAACTCGGCCCAGACGCGAACCTCCCGCTTCGCGGACTCCACTGCATTCTCGATATAAACCACCTCGGCGGTGATTTTCTCCTCAATCTCCTCTTTGGTCGGCATGGTCCAGACGAAGACCTTGCGGTCCTTGTTGCCACTCACGAAGAAGCCGCCGTGCGGCGCGAAGGCGCCACAGGTTGCGGGCGACTGATCGGGGTTGGGAATGAGCTGCTGCAATTCGTAGGCCCGGCTCGTGTCCGTGGCCAACCGCCACAGTTGCAAGCGGCCTTCGTTGAGGCCGGCGGTGAGCGCCAGCCGGCCATCCGGCGAGAACACGGCCATGACCTCGAACGGACTCGCTGCGGAACCCATGTTTTGCAGCGTGCTCCCGATCCTCCCATCCGGGACGGTCATGAGGCGCATTTCGTTGCCATGATCGGACATCACCCACTTGCCGTCCGGGCTGACGCCCAAATGCGGGACCTTCGCGGGTGTCGAGCGGCCACCGACCACCTTTTCGAACAGCGGGCGGTCGCCGTTCAGCGTCCACAACAGCGTGCTGCCACCCCCCACGGAGATGAGCTGCCCCTCGCGGGTGAAGTGGAGTCCGGTAACCGCGGCACTGTGAGCACCTTGGGCATTGATCCGCTGGCGCAGCGCGCCCGTGGCAGTCTCGAAGATGGCGATTTCCTTATCCTTCTCTCCGCCTGTCGCGCAGAGCTTGCCATCGACGCTAAACGCCACGCTTGTCACGGCCCCGCTATGCTTGCCCTTCAGCTCCAGCGGTTGCTGATCAGCGGTGCCATCGAGATCCCAGAGGCGTGCTTTGCCGTCTTCGGCTCCACTCAGGCACAGGTTGGCCTCGGCCCCCGGAGGTGTGCAGGCCACGGACTTGACTTTGGCCCCCATCGGATGCCGGAAGACTTGCCGTTCGACCAGCGAGCTCCGTTCCCAGACCCGCACGGTACCATCGTCGCTACTGGAAACGATCAGTGGTTTGTTCTTGTCCTTGCTGATGGCCACGCCGGTAACATTTTGTAGATGGCCGGCAAAAACCTGCTCCGGGTCGCGGCGATAGGTCGGCTCGATCACCACCTGCATCCCTTTGTGGAGGTCGCGCCGGTATTGCAGCTCGACCTGGGTCTCCACGCGCAGGCGGTCGTGATTGTATATCTGAATGATCGCATCCAGGGCTTTGACCGCTTCGCCGGGGTATTTTTGAATCGTCTTGACCTCGCCGTTGATCTTGCTGCGCACTTCATACATGTTCAGGGTTGTCTCGGCTTGCTTCTGTTCGGCCTGGCCAACCTTGACGGCTTCCTTCTTGCTGACCGCTTCGCTCATGTACTTGTCCCAGGCCAGCCGGGCACCGCGCCATTCTTCCTTCGAAGTCGCGCCACGCTTTACCAAGTCCGTCTGGGTCTGATAGCGTTCCTGGGCCTCCCTCTCGGTCTTATCGGCGGCAACCAAGTCGGCTTCGGAGGCCGCGTACTTGGCCTTCTTGATAGCCAGCTCATCGCGTGCCAACTGATTGTTGAGTTGGGCAAGCAACTGACCTTCTTTGACCCGATCACCAACACGCAACCGGCGATAGATTTTTTTCTCGTCGCCAATTTGGTAGACGATCTTCTGGTCTTCCGGAACCGATTCGTCGGGTTGAATCTCCGTGCCCAGGAACTCCAGAACCCCTTCCCGTTGGCTCGGCACGTCTTCCTTTTCAATGACGACCAGGAGCCCGCTGGGAATCACGATCGCCGTCTTCACGACACCACGGCGTGAGGCGGCGGGATCGTTCACCACGGCAGCCACTTGCCGGCCGCCCGCTTGTGCGACTTGCGTGGCCTGGGTAGGT
>JBGQLF010000550.1:0-6996 GCA_041499985.1 Gemmataceae bacterium | reverse complement strand
TAGTGATCGTCGCTTGCGCCTGGGCGGTAATAATCTTGGCGCCGCCGCTGGGATTCGACAGAGTCACGGTAAAAGTTTCGTCCGGCTCAAACGTGCGTTCGCCGGTCACGGGAATCGTCAGCGGTCGAGAAGACGTAGCCGATGCCGTCCAGCCGGCGCTGGCGATAGCAGTCCAGGGCTTCGGCGAACGTCCCCCAGGTCAAGTAATCCGTGGGGCTAGCGTTGCGGCCCGTCCTGGGGTTGACGGGGACCTTGGTCCATTTCCACTGGCCGGTCTTCTCGTTCTGCCGCCGCTCATAGCGCCAGGCAACCCAGTGAGCGACGGCGCGCAGCTCAGGGGGGATGCCGGTCTCGTTGACCGACAGGCTCGGTGGCTTCGCTTCGGCCAGCTCGAGCGCATCTTTGCGGCCGACTCCCTTGGCCGGGATCGTGGGCCGATCGGCTGCCGGCTTAGACTTCCATGCATGCGAATCACTGGATCTCATGAACCCAATCCTTGAGGGCCAAGAGCCTTCGCGCACGCCGGGGATTGGGTGACATCCACCCCGGCGTGCCCTTTTTCACGATGCTTGCCGTTCTTGCCTTTCGCGGCCGGCTCAACGCGAGCCCCTAGGCAGCTCCAGCGTTTAGGGTCGCAGGTCTTCGCTGCTGACAAACTCCCCGTGCTCCAGCAGCCGTAGCAGCCAGCTGCGGGTGCCCGGATCCGGCGCCGCCCGTGCGGCCGCACGCAAGAGCGCGGCGAGCATGGCGAGCGGGTCGGCGCTCGCTGCCGCGGCCGCGGGGGCGGCCCGCCCACGCCGGCGGCGGGTCCGGACGGTGGCCGTCGTGCGCGCAGCCGCGGGGGCAGGCTGCGGGCTGGGGCCGGCAGCTGCGGCTTGGCGCTTGGCGGCGCGGCTTCGGTGTTCAGGATGCACAGTCATGCTCCCATGCCTAGCGCTACGGGCGATGGGGGCATGCTAAGAGCGGCGGCGAAAAGAAATCAGTTACAGATATTCACAAAAAGGGCTTACTGAATTCTGTGAAATTCTGTGAACCTCGGTTTTCATGGGTTTTTTTGCGTGGACGGCCGCTCCAGTGGAAGGTGATAACGCTCGGCGTAGCGACTTGCGTACTCGCTCACATTGCCATCGCTCTTGGGAGCTCTGTTGCCGAACCGCATCCTAGCTTTCTCTCGAATCTGAGCCAGCTTCAAAGAGGTGTTCGCGTATTGGTCGTAACAGAATTGGAGGACTTCTTCTGTCTCTTCAGAAGGGCGACGCCCCAGGCGCCGTTTCGTTTTGGCGTGTCCCGATACCTCATCTGGCTCCTCAGGCCAGAGACCTAGTTGATTGCACTGGCCTTCTGGGACCGCCCGCGGTGCCGCCGCTTCTTCCAACACCGGATCGGCTCCTGCTGGCATCGGCTGCGTATGGGGTTGTTCCTCTGAGGCAAGAGCAGAGGCAACGTAGGGAATTGTCGCCGAAGACGCCACAGCAGCCTGACCATCCTTGCCCCTGCCGTCTCCCAAAGGTTGCTGGCCAGGAAGATGCCAGTGCCACGGACAGCGACCCTTCGAGAGCTTAAGCGCCTTGAGCTTCAAAGCCTTCTTCGCCTGATACAGGACGGTTCGTTTGGTACCAGCCTGTTCGGCTCGCCGAATGACTTCAAGGGATGGCATTGGCCCGTCCGCCAAGATCGCCTTGAGAAACTCGCGAGCCTTCCGATGGAGTTCTTCGCGGAAGTGGTCCGCCGCTTCTCCGCGACCTACTCCTCGGCGTGCAGACTCGTCCCCGTTCAGAATGCACTGCACGTCCTCCTCCAGATTCAGGTGGTGGGTGCTCGGGCTGCCCTTTTGCCGGACCTCGTTGAAGACCTCCTTGTGTCTCAACGCCGGACCTGGACGGAGCCGACTACGCTTTTTTCGCCAGTAGCGCGGAAAGGAGCGAGAAACCTGATATTTCTTCAGAAGATAGCTGTCTGGAATCCAGTGATCGCCCTCTTCGTCCTTCACCGTAGGATCGGGCTGCCGTGGTTGCCGGTGGTCTGCAATGGTCTTGATGTCCTCCTCCCACAAGACGACCACGCGGGGCTGGTTTCTGGGTTTGGGCGGGAGGACCTCCTTGTGTCTGATAGTATGGCCGTTCAAAAATCGACAACGATTGTCCAAATAGTTATCCAAGCTGGTCAGCGGAAGCTTGTGCTTCCGGTGTACCCCGAGTCTGGTGAGCCATGTGCCCTCACCATCTTGAAAAGTGGATGAATCGAGCCAAGTCCCCTCGGATGTGACTACCGGGTAGTCCTTCGACATCGTCTGCTCTCGGGCATTCTCTTGGAGATGATCACGAAGCGTTGAAGATCGGATGGACATGAACCGATACCTCTGTCGGCATCCTCAATAGGAAGAAGAAGGGCAGGGGCACCCGTTGAGGTTTCGGGGCTTCAGGTCGCGATCCCTAGCCCCCACCCGGCCCAGAGTCTACCGACCGACCCTTAGCAATTCAACCTTGTCGGACAGTATTTCCTCACTGGTTGTCCTGCCTGCCGACGCCTACAACAGCGGGGTCGGGACGGGCCGCCTGATCAGCGGTCTTGACCCGCTCGGCGCGCCTTGACCTGTACTCCCAAGACGCTGCCGGGCGGGCTCTGCCCGGCAGGGAGTACACCGCCATGAACGTCCGCTTCCGTTGTCCCCACTGCACTAAGGAGAGCACCTTCGATACGGAGAAGGCGCCGAAGATGTACCACATGCTGGAAGTGACCGGGGACAAGGCCCAAGTCTCGGGCTACACACCCACCTGTCGCCACTGCGGCAAGGAGAGTTATGTCAAGTGTCCACCAGAGCTCTCCTGACGACGCCACTGGGGAAGAGGCTCCGCTCTGGGACTCACGGCCGTTGACGGCGGAGGAGGAGTTCTTTCGAGCCTGGGCCCGGGAATCACCCAAGCGGAACCTGGCCCTGGTAAACGACCTCTTGGGCCGGCTGGTGACGCTGGCGACCACCTTGGCCGGCGGCAGCGCTGCCTTCCTGGATGAGCGCATGATCCCGCCAGGCCTGCGCCCGATTTCGGTACTCTGCTTCCTGGCCTCGCTTGCTTTCGCACTGGTGGGTGTTTACCCTCGGGGCAAGGACGTGCCGGACTTCGTCGAGCATATCGAGCAGCATCTCCAGGCCGCCCTGTCTCAAAAGTTGTGGTGGCTCCGGCGCGCTGCCTACTTCCTCGTCGGTGGCTTTGCCGTGGTACTCATCGCCCTACTGGTTCGCTTCTTTGGACTCGCTTGATTGCCATTCCTCCAGTAGCCGGGCGCCCGCCTCCAGATCCGCCGCGTCCGTCAAGCGGCCGCCATTCTCAGGCCCATGCTTCCAGGTCGGCCACGGCCAGGGCCGCCTCCAGCTTCTTCGCGTGGGCAGGCTTGCGCAGGTCGCGCGCGCCGGGGGCCGCGATAGAAGCCATGGAGTACACCCCCCAGCGCGCCGGCCGGTCGCCAACCGAACCGCCCGTGGCAGGCTTGTGCAGGATGAGGTAATCCCGGCAGCTGTCCCCAGCGAACCAGATTTGCACGGCCGCGATCCGCAGTGCGCCTCGGGCGACAAACAGGCACCAGATGCCTTCCACCATACGCCGCAGCGCCGCCCGCAGCCGCAGCCGTGTCTCTTCCGGGTCGGGCGCGGCGTCCAGCGTGGCCAGGAGCGACTTGGCTTCGCCCCAGGCCGCGGACAAGGGCGAGGCGGCCTGCCTCTGGGCCTCGGCCAGTTCCTCCGCCAGGGCAGCGCGCCGCGTCTCCAGCGTGCGTAGCACGTCCGCAAGCGCGGGCACATCCCCGCCGTCGATGAGTTGAGCCTTCACCTGCTCGACCCGCGCCTCAACGTCCGCCAGCCGGCCGGTGAGAGCCAACAGGCGATCGGCGGCGCCGTTGCCGCCCGGCAGGACTTCGTGCGGGTCGATCTCCCGCAGACACGACAGGATGGCGCGCTCAAAAACCTCCAGGGGGAAACTGACGTACTTCGTCCCCTTCACCCCATTCGCGGCCCGGTAAGAAGCCAGCGCCGGGCCGCCAGACTTCTCCCCCTTGTGGACCTGGTGGAGGCTGCCGCCGTCCCGCGCGTCATGCAGCAGGCCGGCAAACAGGTTCAGCCGCAGCGTAGGCCGGCCTCCCTTCAGCCGGCGCAGGCCAATAGCGGCGCGGGTTGCGTGCCACTGGTCCTCCGTGATGATGGCCGGGAAGTAGTCCGGGATGGGCGGGCCTTCGGGCCGGCGCTTCCCTCCCCGGCCCGTATGGGGCTGGTACTCACCAAGCACGGCTCGGCAAGTCAGCAGCTTGAAGACGTAGGACCGCGCCCAGTAGGTAGCGCGCCCGATCGTCGGCACCTCCTCGGCGTTGAATATCTTGGTGATGTCCCCCAGCCCGTGGCCTTCCGCGGCCATGCGGTAGATGCGGCGCACGCTTGCGGCCCTTTCCTCATCGACTACGAAGCGCCCGGCCTGTACGCGCAGCCAACCCGGTACGCGGCGGGTGATGGGGGTCTTGTCCTTCGCGGCGGAACGTTTCTTCTGTGCCCATGCTTCGCCGACACGCTCGCTCTTCATCTCGCTTTCGCTATGGCCGCGCTGGAGCTCCATTACCATCATCATAACTTGCATGGCGTCCGAGTGGTCGTCAAAGATCAACTCGGCCGGCTTCAACTGGACGATGCGGACGCCGGCCTGCAACAGGTTCAGGACCAAGAGCAGAGCCGGCTGAATGTGCTCACGCGAGAGCCGATCCAGGTTCTCGATGACGAGATAGCTGCCGCGCTGGATGCGCCCGCGGCGGACCAGTTCCAGGAATGCGGCCAGCGCGTGCCGGTCGGGATTCTTGCGGTGTTCCCCCGTGTAGCCGCTGACCCCCTTGTCTTGCAGGCACAGCGACCTGTCAAGCACCGCGCCCGTCCGCGCCAGCCAGGCATCACGTGCGGCCTCCTGGCGGCGAAGCGAATCGCCCTTGGCCTGCTCGGGGTGGGAGAAGCGGAGGTAGCTATAGGCGGTTGCAATGGGGGTCGCCGGAACAGAAGGCTTCTTACGTGCCATCGCGGTATCCTCAAGGTTGGATGCCGAGGATACCATGTCGGTCTTGAATTGTCTATATCATTAGCACGTTGTGGCCTCCCGCGGCCGCGACCACCAAGGCGCGCTTGGCGAACTCTTGGCCACGCACATCGGCAAAGTCCACCTCATAGTGGTTCAAGCGCGCAAACAGGTCTTCGATGTGCGGTGCCACGGGCTCGGCCGGCAATTGTCCCGCGAGAATGCCAACCGCCTCGGCCAGGGTACCGACGCCGTAGACGGCCACCGCCTCGACCACCGCTGCTTCGCGCGCATTGGCGGCGGGCACCAACAGCTTGGTCACCCCGTGGGCCGCGGCGGCCATGGCCATCGAGAGGGCGCCCTTGATCGGCCGGACACTGCCGTCGAGCGCGAGTTCGCCCATGGTGGCAAATTCGCGGAGTTGTTCCGGGAGCAGCTGGCCGGTGGCTACTAACAGGGCCAGGGCGATCGGCAAGTCGAACGCCCCGGCATCTTTGCGTAGATCCGCGGGAGCGAGATTGATGACCGTTCGGCCGTGAGGGCGGTCGTAGCCGAGGTTGACCAGGGCACGTTCGATGCGATGGATGCTCTCGCGCACCGCCAGCTCGGGTAAACCAACCAGCACGGTTTTGGGAAGTCCTGCCGAGGCGTCGACCTCGACTTCGACCGGCACGGCGTCGATGCCCACCAGGGCGAACGTACTGAGCTTGGCGAGCATACGCGGATCGCTCCGGGAAAGCGGCGCTCATTCTTCCAGCGGAAAAGCGGGGCTCTTGCGCCGATGGGAACGTTGTATCCGACGTTATGCTCAACCGCAATCAGCATCCGATCCAAACTGCTCTCAGGACAGCAACAGCTCCAAGTCTTCGCGGCTCAGATTGCGGATCAGGCTATTGTCAGCATTGATGATGGCGTCCGCCAGGTCGCGCTTGGTCTGCTGGAGCTCGAGCACCTTTTCTTCAACGGTATCACGAGCAATCAACCGATAGGCGAACACGGGCCGGGTCTGGCCGATGCGGTGGGCGCGGTCGATCGCCTGGGCTTCGACGGCGGGATTCCACCAGGGGTCGAGCAGGAAGACGTATTCCGCCGCGGTCAGATTCAGGCCGAGGCCGCCGGCCTTGAGGCTGATGAGGAAAAGCTTGCAATCGGGATCGTTCTGGAAGCGCTCGACACGCGCCCCGCGATCGCGGGTGCGACCGTCCAGGTATTCGTAGACGATTTTGTCGCGATCGAGCCGATGGCGCACGATCGCCAGGAGGCTGGTGAATTGCGAGAAGACCAGCACCTTGTGGCCTTCCTCGAGTACCTCACTCAGCTGTGCCAGAAGCGTGTCCAGCTTGGCGCTCGGCTCGGTCGTCTTGGTCTTGTCGAGCAAGCCGGGGTGGCACGCGGCCTGGCGCAAGCGCAGGAGTGCTTCGAGGATTTGAATCTTGAACTTGCCGATGCCATCGCGCTCCAGGCGGCCGAGTAAAGCCTGGCGGTAGTGTTCGCGTAGTTCGTTATACTGCTTGCGTTGGGCCGGCTCCAATTCGCAGTAGATGGTTTGTTCCAATTTTTGCGGCAGCTCCTTGGCCACCTGCTGCTTGGTACGGCGGAGGATGAACGGCCGGAGCGCCTTGGCCAATAGAATCCGCGTGTCTTCGCTGGGATTGCGAGCGCCGACGCCGCCGAGCTTGAACACGGAGGCAGTGCCCAACATGCCCGGGTTGAGGAACTCGAACAGGCTCCAGAGTTCGCCGAGATGGTTCTCCACCGGCGTGCCGCTCATGGAGAGCCGGTGGTTGCCATGCAGCAGGCGCACCGCTTTGGCCGAGTCGCTCTGAGCGTTCTTGACCGCCTGGGACTCGTCCAGGATGCAGTAGTCGAAAGAGACATCCTTGAAATAGAGGGCGTCGCGGCGCAGGGTGCCATAGGTCGTGAGCACCAAGTCGTACTCGTCGAAGTGCTCCCC
>JBGQLF010000549.1:0-6999 GCA_041499985.1 Gemmataceae bacterium | reverse complement strand
TCGGCGAGGCGGGCGAGTTCCACCGCCGGAACTTCGACGCGGGCCAGCTCGCCTTCGTGCAGCCGCACACGGCACTCCCGGTAACCCAGGGAGCGCAGATATTTCTCCGCCTGTTCGATCCGCTCCGTCCGCTCGCGCGTCACTTCGATGCCGGGGGCTAGCCGGCTCGACAGGCAGGGCGAGGCTGGCTTATCCCAGGTGGGCAACCCCCACGCCTGAGCCAGGGCGCGGACATCGGCCTTGGTGAAGCCGGCTTCTTGTAGCGGGTGGCGCACGGCGTGCTCGGCGGCGGCCTTCAAGCCCGGTCGATAATCGCCGCGGTCGTCGAGGTTGGCGCCGCTGCAAATCACCGCCACG
Organism: Gemmataceae bacterium; assembly: GCA_041499985.1. Classification (GTDB taxonomy): domain Bacteria; phylum Planctomycetota; class Planctomycetia; order Gemmatales; family Gemmataceae; genus JBGQLF01. The sequence goes on along the minus strand of JBGQLF010000549.1, from coordinate 6,642 downwards.
CCCAGCTCCGGCAACAACTTTTCGATCTGGCTGTACAGCTCGCTCTTGCAGTAGTAACAGCGTGTGCCGTCGTTGCGGATGTAATCGGGGTCGGCAAACTCCTCCGTGGCGATGACACGATGGCGGATGCCGATCTGCTGGGCGAGCTGGCGCGCCTCTTCCACCTCGGCCCGCGGGACACTGGCGCTATCGCCGGTGACGGCCACGGCGCGATCGCCCAGCGCCAGGTAAGCGGCCTTGGCGACGACCGTACTGTCGATGCCGCCGCTGAAGGCAACCGCTGCGCTGTGGAGATTCCGCAGAACTTCCAACAAACGATTTCGCTTGGCAGCCAATTCGGACGTCCAAGCTGAGGCGGTCTCCGCCATGCTCAGTTCTCCCAACGTACTTCTTCCTATCTTGGTTATGATAGGATGATTGTAGGCATCGCTCAAGCCACTATCGGAAAAGCCGGGCTGAGTCTGGAAAGGTCGCACCGAAAGGAGGACCCATGACTGCGTCGAACGCTTCCTATTCAGCCCCGGAGCTCGATCCAAAGGAAGTGGCACGCAAGATTGCACACTTCTTCGAGCTCCACGAGCTGTGCCGGGAACTGGCTTTGGCCGGACTTAAGCACGAGCATCCTGATGCCAGTCCACTGGAGCTTCGGCGACTCCTGCGCGAAAGATTGGCGCTCTTCCGCAAAGGCAAATGGGCTCGATCATGACGCCATCATCCGCGCCGGAATATGCGCCGCTCCATCGGGCGCTCCATGTCGCTTGTGCGTTCTTAGAGAATCACCACCTGGATTATGCTCTCATCGGCGGCATTGCAGTTGCCGTCTGGGGAGAGCCGCGCGCGACGTTTGACGTGGATCTTGTAGTGACCGCGGGAGCAGAGCAGGTTGAGCATTTACGGTCGGCCATTCGCCAGGAACCTGCTTTCCTGCTGGAGCCGGAAACCCTCTCCTTTCCGCCTCATACTCTCGTGCTACGGGCGCATCTACTGGGCCCTCCCGTCGAGGAACCCGATTTGATTCTGGTCGATTTCCTCTTCCTGGAAGCAGGATTCAGCCGAGCAATCCTCGGCCGTCGCCTTTCGGTGGCTGTGGCAGGGCGTCAGGTCTGGATCTGCTCCCCAGAAGACCTCATCCTCCTCAAGCTGCTCGCGGGGCGTGTCAAGGACTTAGAGGATGCCCGGGGAGTACTGGCAGGCCAACGCCGACGTATCGATTTGGCCTACCTCGAAGATCGGGTTCAACACCTAGGCTGCCGGGAGAACTGGGCACGGCTGACGGGTTGATGCGGGCTCAATCGCCTGGCGCGCCCTTCTTTTTCGAGACTGCCAATCCGACAGGCGAAAGGCCTTCCTTCCGCGCAAACTTGGCAGGTAATCGAGCGTTAGAGCTGACCTAGACCAGTCATAAATCTTACTTATTATGCACCTTACGTTTGCTCATCATTCAAGGCATGAAACTTGCACTGCCTGCGGCGGGTTTTCGTTCCTTGCGCTTGACCAAACTCTTTGTCCGAGGACTGCCGAGGAAATGGCCATGAACTTGAAGCCACTAGGAGATCGCGTCATCGTCCGCCGTTCCGAAGCGCAGGAGAAATCGACGGGCGGCATCCTCTTGCCGGACAGCGCCAAGAACAAGCCGCAGCGCGGCCAAGTCCTGGCGGTCGGTCCCGGCAGGATGCTCAAAGACGGCACACGCCGCCGCTTGCAAGTCAAGGAGGGAGACAAGGTCCTCTTTACCAGCTGGGCCGGCGATGAGTTCCGCGAACGGCGCGGCGATGAAATCCTTGTCATGCGGGAAGAAGACATTCTGGCCGTGCTCGACGAGTAGGCCCGCCGTTGCACCCTCCGTGGGAGCGACCGGTTACCAAGTCACCTCATGTTAATAGATGGGAGACAGAATGGCAGCGAAACAGATCGCTTTTGATCAGGAAGCCCGTGAAGCGATGCGGCGCGGAATTGCCAAGCTCGCCCGGGCCGTCAAGGTGACGCTCGGCCCCAAGGGCCGTAATGTCATCTTGCAAAAGAGCTTTGGCTCGCCGACGGTCACCAAGGACGGCGTCACTGTGGCCAAGGAAATCGATCTCGAAGACAAGTACGAGAACATGGGCGCCCGTATGGTCCGCGAAGTGGCGTCCAAGACCAGTGACGTGGCCGGCGATGGCACCACGACCGCCACGGTCCTCGCCGAGGCGATCTTCAACGAGGGACTGCGGGCCGTTGTGTCCGGCATCAACCCGATGTTGATGAAGCGCGGCATCGAGAAGGCGGTGGAGGATGTCATCGAGAAGCTCAAGAAGATGAGCATCCCGGTCAAGTCCAAAAAAGACATGGAAGCGGTCGCGAGCGTCGCCTCCAACAATGACGCCGAGATCGGCCGGATCATCGCCGAGGCCATGGATCGCGTCGGCAAGGACGGCGTCATCACCGTCGAGGAAGGCAAGACCCTGGAGACGACACACGAATTCGTCGAGGGAATGCAGTTCGACCGAGGCTACTTATCGCCGTACTTCGTCACCGACCCGCAGAAGATGGAGTGCGAGCTGGAAGATCCTTACATCCTGATCTACGAAAAGAAGATCTCCAGCAACAAGGACCTGGTGCCCGTACTGGAGAGAGTGCTGAATAGCGGTAAGCCGATCCTCATCCTCTCCGAGGAAGTTGAAGGCGAAGCCCTGGCGACGCTGGTCATCAACAAGCTGCGCGGCACTTTCAAGTGCGCCGCGGTGAAGGCGCCGGGTTATGGCGATCGCCGCAAGGCCATGCTCGAGGACATCGCCATTTTGGCCGGCGGCCGGGCCATCTTCGAGGACCTCGGCATTCAGCTCGAAAACGTCCAGCTCCGCGACCTGGGCCGGGCCAAGAAGGTCAAGATCGACAAGGACAACACCACGATCATCGAAGGCGCCGGCAAGAAGGCCGACATCCAGGGCCGGATTCAGCTCATCCAGCGCGAGTTGGACAAGTCCACCAGCGACTACGACAAGGAAAAGCTGAGCGAGCGCATTGCCAAGCTGTCCGGCGGCGTGGCCAAGATCAACGTCGGGGCGGCCACCGAGAGCGAGATGAAGGAGAGAAAAGCCCGCGTCGAGGACGCCATGCACGCGACACGGGCGGCCAATCAAGAAGGCCTCCTTCCCGGCGGCGGTGTGGCCTTGCTCCGCGCTTCGGAGGGTCTGAAGCCGAAGGGCCTGGCCCACGACGAAGAGACCGGCTACAACATCGTCGTTCGGGCCTGCAAGTCGCCGATCACGCAGATCGCCCAGAATTCGGGTGTGGATGGGGCCATCGTAGCGGCGAAGGTGCTGGACAATTCGTCGCAGAACTTCGGCTACGATGCCCGTCTGGACCGCTACTGCGATATGGTCAAGGAAGGCATTATCGATCCGACCAAGGTGGTTCGGAGCGCCCTGCAAAATGCGTCGAGCGTGGCCACCTTGTTGTTGACGAGCGATGCTTTGGTGGCCGAAATCCCCAAGGATGAAAAGAAGCCCGCGGGCGGCGGTGGCATGGAGGACATGTACTAGGAATTTCAGATTGCAGATTTCAGATTGCAGATTGGTAGACCAATCTGCAATCTGAAATCTCTGAGGGGCCGCATGACGACCGACCTGACTGCCCTGGCACGTTCTGCTCTCATCGCGGAGCTGGATCAGCTGCGCGCTGCCGTGCATGACCTGGCCTCGCCGCTGTCGGAGCGGGAACTGTGGGCCAAGCCGATCGAACCAGGCAACTCGGTCGGGCACCTGATCCTGCATCTGACCGGCAACTTGAATTACTTCGTGGGAGCCAAGCTGGGAAGTACAGGCTTCGTCCGCGATCGCGAACGAGAGTTCACGGAGACACAACCGCCGACCAAGGCGGAGGTGCTGGCGAATCTGGATGCCGCGGTCGCCCTGTTTCGCCAGGTGGTCGGAGGACTCAGCGCGGAGCAATTGGCTGCCCCTCATGCCGAGGCTCGGTTCGGCCCAGTGTTTCAATGCCTGGTGCATCTAGTGGCCCATTTTGCCCTCCATCGGGGACAGATGTCTTACCTCGTGCGGTTGGTGAAACCAGTGCATTGACCCCGCTCTGTCCGTCGATCCCTGCCCGCAGGTGTTGCAAGACGTGCTCAGAGGCACGGCCAAGGGGGGAGTCCGCTCTGCTTGGTCTCCTCCTGGGTGGTGGCGTTGCTGAGCCGGCCGATCGAGGCTGTTCCGTCTCGATTAAGCCGTGTCCTCATTGAGGTTGCGTCCGCGGACCCGGAGCGCACCGACGACGGTTCCGGCGTGACACTACCGTTCCCTCTCCTTGGCACACGGTTTGCTATTCCTTTCGATTAAGCTCGCGTGTAAGATCTCAGTCGGGCATGGCCTTTCCGCCGACTGAGCATGATAATCGCAACGCTGTTTAGGCACTCAGGCTATGCGCACACACGTCGCCTGGTTGCTTTGCCTCCAAGGGTGCCATGGTTCAGCCGGCGTCCAGCCACGAAAGCTCCCTTCTCCTCACGCTGGAGGAGATTAGCCAGCTCGTCTCGCATAGTCACCATCCCGGCGAGACTTTGGCGAATATTGTCCAGCTGATTCACGGACGCTTCCACACCGATGTTTGCTCGGTTTATCTACTTGAGCCTGAACAGGGTGAGCTGGTGCTTGGCGCCAGTGTCGGACTCAAACCGGAAAGCGTTGGCCGGGTGCGCATGCACCTGAACGAGGGGCTGACGGGGCTGGTAGCCGAGAAGCTGGCACCCGTCACGGTCAAGGATGCCTTCCAGCATCCGCGCTTCAAGTATTTCCCCGAAGCCGGCGAGGATCCCTATCACTCGTTCCTGGGAGTGCCTCTGGTCGAAGGCGGCGCCCTCCAGGGTGTACTCGTGGTGCAAACGGTCGAACCGCGGACCTTTTCGTCCAATGAGATCCGCATGCTCGTCACCGTGGCGTCGCAGCTGGCGCCGCTGGTTGGCGAGGCCCATGTCCTGGAACAGGTCATGGCGGCTGCGCATGGGAGTGGCCTGGTTTCTTCACCCGCCGCGCCTGCGGTGGAGACAGCTCCGCTGCTGGGGAACTCACTGAGTCCCGGGAAGGGCCTGGGCCGTGCCTATGTGGTCAATGGCTTCAGTGACTGGCAAAAGTCGGTCTCCCGGCAGGGCACCAACCTGGAGCTCGAACGCAGCCGACTGGCACAAGCCATGGAAGCCGCGCGCGACGAGATTACGCGTTTGAGCCAACGCATCTCCGTCCTGGTCGGTGAGGATCATGCCGCCATCCTCCAAGCGCAGCTCATGATCATGCAGGACAGCACCATCGCGCAAGACCTGGCCGGTTGCATGGCGGCCGGCAGCTCGGCCGAGGGTGCTTTGCTTCAGACCCTGCAAAAATACGTGGCCGCCTTCCAGAAGATCAGCGCTCCGCTCTTGCAAGAACGCGTGTTTGACATCAAGGACGTGTTCCGGCGTATTCTTTGGCATCTCCGGCCTCCCGAGGAGACGCAGGACGCCGCCGCCGACCGGCTCGTACTCGTGGCCCACGAAGCTTCCGTGATGGATTTGTTTTCCGTCGATTCGGAGCGCCTGGCCGCGGTGGTCGTCGAGCATGGCGGAGCGCAGAGCCATGCGGCGATCCTGGCACGCAGCCTGGGCATACCGATGGTCGGCCAGATCTCGGAGCTGGTTCGTCGCATTCAGTCGGGACAACCTCTCCTGGTAGACGGCACGGCCGGTACCGTGCACTTGCATCCTCGCGCGGAGCTGTCGACGTGCCCCGAGACGCCTGCCAGGCCGGCTCCGTTGCCCCAGGAAGCCGTGGCGGCAAGCGATCCCGATTTCCCGGGCCTGCCGCGCGTGGAGGTGAATATCAACCTCTTGTGCGAAGTCGGTCCCGCGGTCGAACAGCGCGCCAGTGGGGTCGGCCTGTACCGGACCGAGTTTTTGTTCCTTGCCCGCCGGACACTGCCCACCGAGGAGGAACAAGTCGGCATTTACCGTAAGCTGTTGCATCAACTCCAGGGCCGGCCGGCGAGCATCCGAACGTTCGATCTCCGGCCTGATAAACTGGCTCACGGTTCGCACCTGACGAGCTCGACCGCGCAACCGCTCGATTGGCGGCTAGTGCTGCAATCACCACCGCTGCAACGATTGTTCAAGGATCAGGTACGCGCCATCTTGCGTGCCGCTACCACCGGGCCAGCGCGGATACTGGTGCCACTCGTGACGCGCACGGAACTGCTGCACTTCGTGCTCGACACGATGAGCCAAGCGCGCGAGGAACTGAACCGCGAGGGGTTAGAGTTTGCCAGCCGGGTACCGCTCGGCATCATGATCGAAGTGGCGGCCGCTGCACCCTTGGTTGAAACCTGGGCGGAGCATGTGGATTACTTCGCACTCGGGACCAATGATCTAATTGCCTCGGCCCTTGGCATCAACCGGGATGACCCCGTTGGCGCCAGCGCGAACGACCCGCTCCATCCCGGCGTGCTCCGGATTATCCAGGATGTGGTAAGCGCGGCGCACAAGGCGGGGCGGCTGGTAACGGTTTGCGGCGAGATGGCAGCCGATGCACAAGGCGCACTCACGTTGGCTGCGATGCAGGTAGATGCCCTGAGTGTGCCAGTCCATCAACTTAGTGCAGTGCGGCGCTTGTTGGCGAGTCAGCCCTGCGCTGCGTTGGG
>JBGQLF010000548.1:0-7016 GCA_041499985.1 Gemmataceae bacterium | reverse complement strand
CCCGCTCAAGGATGCCCGCGCCCGGGGCACCATGTGGGGTTTGACGCTGTCGCATGGTCCTGGGCACCTTTTCCGCAGCATTTATGAAGCGACCGCGTTTGGCACCCGCCACATCTTGGAGGACCTGGTGGCCAACGGCTTCCGCGTGGAGCGCCTGTTCGCGGGCGGCGGCGGCGCGAAGAGTCGCTTGTGGCTACAGATCCATGCGGATGTCCTGAATATGCCGCTCCAGCTACCGCGTGAAAGCGAGGCGTGTGCGCTAGGCTCCGCCTTGGTCGCGGCGGTGCACAGTGGCCATTACGCCAGCCTCGCGGAAGCCGCTGGCCAGATGGTGCAAATGGCCGGTGTCGTGGAGCCGCGAACGGAACACAAGCGCATTTACGATTATTACTATCAGAAATACCTTGCCAGCTATCCCGCCCTGCGCGGGCTGATGCACGACCTGGCCGAGGGCAAATAACATTCTTGGTTTAGCCGCGAGCGCTCGGGCGAGCGCGGACTCCGCGCTCGCCTGAGTGCTCAGGGCTAAACGCATACTCTCAAAAGTGCGGAATCAGTACGCGCTCGCCGCCCTTCATCGCCGACTGATGAGCACAAATGCCGACCATGGTCCAGTTCGCCGACGTGGGCGCATCGGGTAGGGCCGGGCGTTCGCCGCGAATGGCGCTGAGCCAGGCGTGGGCCAGGTGCGGATGGGAACCGCCATGTCCACCGCCCTGGATGAATGATAAGTGCTGTTCTTCGTCCAGGTTGTAGACGCCCTTAGTCGTGAACCGCTGGATCGGCTCGGGCAACAAGTGGGCAAAATCCGGCACCGTGACGCGCTCCGGTTTCTCGCCTCGGTGGAGGATTGGCTCTTCGCCTTCGATCTGCTGCCACTCAAAGGCGACCTTATCGCCGTAGACATCAAAGCTCTCGCAATATTGCCGCGCGGTCTCGAACAGGCTGCGCGTGACCTCGGCCACCAAAGGCGAGTCGCGAATCTTGAAGGTTGCTGTTTCCACGGCGAACGGTGAGCCGTACTTGGCGGTGAGCTTGTCGCTAATACGACCCGAGCCGTGACAGACGACACTTTCCGCCTCCTTGCCGACAAGCGCCAAGCACGGGCTGACGCAGTGTGTCGCGTAGTGCATGGGCGGCAGGCCTTCCCAGTAGCCGGGCCAGCCCGCCATTTCCTGCTGGTGCGAGCCGCGCATGAATTGAATGCGGCCAAGTTGACCCGTGTCCGCAAGTTGCTTGACGAACAGGTACTCCCGGCTATAGACGACCGTTTCCATCATCATGTAGACCTTGCCGGACTTGCGCTGGGCCTCGACCAGCTGCCGGCATTCATCGACGCTCGTCGCCATTGGCACCGTGCAGGCGACATGCTTGCCTGCCTTCAGGGCCGCCAGGCTCTGCGGAGCGTGATCGGGAATCGGCGAATTGATGTGCACGGCATCCACGTTGGGGTCGTCGAGCAGCTTGTTGAAATCGGTGTAACGTGCCTTGATCCCCCATCGGTCGCCGCACTCGTTCAACCCGCTCGCACTCCGCCGGCAGATGGCGTACATTTCAGCGTGCGGATGACGTTGATAGATGGGAATGAACTCCGCTCCGAATCCGAGGCCAACGATGGCCACCCGGATCTTCTTGTCAGTTGCCATGTGAAGGTCCCTTTGCGCTGCTGTGAAGCTGCTGGTTGCACGACTGCGTGCAAGATAGTAGGGCGCACAAGCAAAGGCAAGGGGCAAACCTGGTCTGAAGTTCAGAGGGTTCGCCCAAAAAAGAAAAGCCCTCAGCGGCGTGCTGAGGGCTCGTTCGGATCATGGCTGCGGATGGAAATCAGTCACCCGAAGGCAAGGGCGCAACGTGCCGAAAGTGCATGAACCCCAGAGCCCCAGCCAGTACGAGATCCATGTTGAGCATTACGCCCCACGCCATCCAGGCATTGTCGCCGCCACCGAAGCCATAACTGTGCAAGCCCACGCCCAACACAAAGTTGACGCCGTACCAGGCCATGACCACGGCGGCAAAGCAGACCACGGAGCAAACGGCCAGGCCAAAGTCCTTGATCCAGCCGACGTAGCGCGCGTGCAGGGGGATCATATAGCACAGGAAGGCAATGAGCGCCCAGACCTCCTTGGGATCCCAACCCCAAAATCGGCCCCACGATTCGGCTGCCCAGAAGCCACCGAGCATGGTGCCCAGGAACAGCATGATGACGCCAATCTGGATCGCCCGATAGCAGAAATGGGACAACGATTTGACCAGGTCGCCGCGGTGTGGCGAGAACAGGATCATCCCCAGGTTGAGATTACCCAGGCCCCAGGCCAGTGCGAAGGCGGCGTAGCTGCTCACAATGGTGATCACATGGATGATCAGCCAGTAATTGCTGCGCAGCACGGCCACGAGCGGGCTGATCTTTGGATCGAGCGTTAACGGCAGCTGGTCGGCGAGCACGAAGCCGAGCGTCGATACCAGGGCCCCGGCCAACGCGATCACGCCCTGCCGATAGACCAGCTCGAGGATGATGCCAAAGACCGAGCACATGAACGACACCCAGATCACCGACTCGTACATATTGCTGATTGGCGGCCGGCCGGAGATCCAGACCCGGGTGCTGAAGCCGGCGATGGACCAGCCGAGGGAGACGACATAGGCGCAGAGGCCGCCGAGATAGAGCACCCGTGCGAGGAGCGGCCAGCGGCTGGTGAAGAGGCTGCCGGCCAGTACCAAGGTTGCCAGCAGGCTATAGATCCAGGCTTTCTGGAATGGGATGACCCGGTTGTACCAGAGTTCCAGATCCGTCGTCGTGCTGTTGGGGTATTCCGGATCATACGTGGTGCTCACCTGGCTCACGGTGCCCAAGAAAGTCGATGCCGCGCTGTGAAATTGTGCTTCATCAGCGGAGGCATACGCCTGCTGGAGCGCTGCGTACTTTGCGAGCACTTCCTTGGCCGGCGCTTCGGGAAACGGCTGCTCCTGCCTGCCCTCGAAGGACGCGGCGTACTTGGCCCGCAGATCCATGAGCGATTGCTTCCACACGTCCGGATTCTGGAGCTGCTCGCGCGCCTGGTTGATCGAGGACCAGACGTTGGCGGCACTCACGAGAGCCACCACGCCGAAGCGGTCGCCCTCGCGGATGTGGTCGAAGAGATCGAGGCGATTGCTGACTTCCCTGGCCTTGGCCTGGAGGGGGGGAAGCACCGCTTTCTCATCGCGCCGCTGCGAATTGATCGCTTCGCGGACCAGATCCTTGAACTCTGTTGAATTCCTGAGGTCTGCCGGGGCGATGTGCTGGCCGTGCTTCTCATCCTCAGTCAGCTCGCTGCGCAGCCCCGTGATGATTCGCTCGCGCAAGGCCTGATCCGGGCAAAGAATGGTAGGGTAGTGCTCCCAGTCACACCCTGTTTTGTTGGCCAGAGCCGCGCGGCGTTCTCGATCCGGATCGTAGGTCATCATCCAAGAAACAACCAGGGCCACCGGGTCATGCCCCTTGAAGGGGTGGGATCCCATCGTGTTCGCCTCGAAGCGTTCCTTGCCGGTGATGCTGCGGACCGCTTCCCGAGCAAAGCTGTCGAACGGCTTGCTCCGGCCATCTTCTTGGACAGTCCAGTGCCTAAACGTATCCCAATTGCTATCGGCGAACGGCACAACAATCCGCTTCTCGGGCGGGACCGCGTGTTTGGGCCAGTTGCCCGAGATCAAGGAGATGCCCCAGACGATAACCACAACGTGGAGCACGATGGTCCCAGCGAACAGCAGCCAGAACCGGCCCGGTTTGCGTTGCGCCGCCGGCAAGGACCGCCGGGCGCGCAACGACCCTGGCTTCTCACCCAGCGGAGAGACCGGGGCCGCAGTGATGTGACGGGATATCTGCGAGGACATAGGAGAACTCCTGCAACTACCCAAAGGAGAGGAGGAGAGCCTGCCTGGCTTGACTCCACCTCCGGGAAGGCGATGGCCAACAGCCTACGATGCTTCCGGCACTGGCTCAGCCTTTGTGGTCCGCTGCCCACGTGGTTTGAAGAAGTAGGCTTTCATGTAGAACATCGTCATGATGCCGAGCACCACGATCAGTGAGCCGGCGTACTTGAACCATAAGCCCGGGTCGTTGGCCACGGTGAGGGCCGACTTGCTGACCAATTTGCCCGTATTCGGATCAATATCTAGCCGCTCGTAGTTGGTCTGGTAAACCTTGTAGGGGCCGAACTCAAGGGGATTGTTCATCCAGATGTGGTGGTCCTCGGTGATCTTCTCTCCCTTCTTGCGTTCGTAGCTCAGCACGACATCGCTGCTGAAGCTCGCGGCCCGCTCCGTTCCCGGGTCGTTGACCTGTTGCGCTTGCTTGAGCGTCAACGAAAAGTTCATTTCCCTGGTAGCCATGCCGTACTGCACGAAGAACCACTCGTCGCCCAAGCGGACCTTCTCCGGCATCAGCCCGCCCAGGCGAACCAGGAAATCCTCGCTGCTCTTGCCATCTTGGACCAAGGCACAGCGCACTGCCGGGAGGAATTCCTCTTTCTGGAGTCCGGGACGGCAGTTTTGCGGCACAATGCGTCGTTTCGCGATCGCCCGGGGCAGGTAATCGGCGATGCGGAAGCGGAAGTTCATGCTCTTCCAGCAGGGATGCGTGGCGTCCCGGTCGTTGGGATCGAGCTCCTGACCTTTCTGCTGGAGACCATCGCGACCGTAGACCCGATAATAGACTTTTCCTTCCGGCGTCCCCAGGAACTGCAAATTGCCGTTGAGCTGTGGATCACCCCAGCGAAAGTCGGGGAAATGGTACCAGACCGGGAAACGCTCACCCTGGGCCGGCGTGATCTCGACCAGCTGGGGCAGGCGGGCGCAAATCGCGTACTCGGTATTACCCTTTTGACCGGAGACCGTGAATTTCACGGCCGGGTATTCAGGGACCTTGACTTCCGGCTCGGCGAAATTATCCGCGTACTCCGTGAGGATGAACTCCCGTCCGGTACCTTCCAACGGAAGTGTTTTACCCACTCGGTCCTTGTCCACGGGGAGGCGGAACGTCTTGCCTTCGACCACCAGCACGATTTGTCCCAGTTTACCCATCGTTTCCGGAGCGGGCGGATCGAGAAACTCCGGCAGTAGCACGGGGTCGCGCAAGGACATCATCTCAACGAGGGCCACGCGCAGTTCATACTTGCCAAGTGGCTCCGCCCCGACCCACTTCTCCGGTAACACACCCATAACGGACGAACGCAGTTCAACCTTCAAAGCCGGAAAGCCTTCGTCTCCCTTGGGAGCCGGGCTGTAGCGAACGGACTCCGTATGGGCGAAGAAGTTCTTCACCACCAAGGTCGTCCGGTCGTCCAGGGCCCGCGAAAACCCCGGCAGCGGAGCCGCCAGCCGCTGCAACAGGCGCAGGTTCAACGGCAGTTGCGTCTCGAGCATGTCATCGTCGTGCCAGGTGAAGGAGCCTGGATTGAGCGCGAGATCCCATTGGTTGTTCCAGATGTGCTTCTTGAGGTCCCGGCCTTCGGCCACCATGCGTTGGATGATGCCGACCGTGTTGTCGTTCAGGTCGAAGTCTTTCGGCTTGCGCAACTGCCAGACCTTCAGTGACTGCTCATCCGGGAGGTAAACCGTGCGCGTGGTCCGGGAGAGACTGCTCTGTGCCTGGATGCCGGGATGGTCCGAATCGATCATGATCATCTGGCCATCGGTGCCGCCGACGACCGTCAGCAACGACCCGAACATGAGAGTCAACAGACCGCTGTGGGTGATAAGGAAACCAGTCTGGTACTTCTTCCACGGATACTTCTTGAGGGCCGCGCACAGGACATTGGTGGAGAGGAGCGCCAGCAAGAAGGCAAACCACCAGGTGCGGTAGACCAGATCCTGGGCAATCTTAGTACTGTAGTTCGATTCCAGCAACGTGGCCTCGATCAGGCAGAGCGTGAACACGCTCAGCAGGCAGATGGCCAATTGCAGCGACGAGAAGACCCAGAACAGGCCCGTGAGCAGCCGGCCAAGCGGCGTGTCACCGAAGCTCGGGGGTGCGGCGGACGACGCCTTGACGGACTCACCCCGATCGGGGGTCTTTGGACTAGCTCGCTTAAGGCTCGTCACGGCCGATTGAGCAATCACCGCGGTTTCGTTACTCGGGTTAGGCCTCGTCGTGCGGGAGTGTTTTCGCGCCATGGTTCACTCAAGTTCAAATTGGGAGTCCCGAGCCACCGACGTCCAGGATTCAAGGTGCAAGGCGGTACACCGTTTATCGTTACATGGGCACCGGGGAGAGTCAAGGTGCATGTCAGCAGCAGGTCGATAACGTGGCAAGCAATTACCAAAGGCAGGAGCACCGGCGGCAGTTCTGGTTCCATCGGGGCAGGTTGGCAACGCCAAGAGTTTCCTCTTCCATCTAGTTTCCCCGAAAGGTGACCGGCTTGCAAGATAAAAGGTGCCGGAATTGGATTGCAGAGCTCGAGGCGCACGCTCTCGCTTGTTGCGGGAACGAGCGGCATGCATGGGCTGGGCGGAGTCGCAGGATGAGAAAGGCTCTGCTCCTCAAAGCATTGTCAAAGGATGCCGCCGATTTTTCAATGGCAATTCCACCGGTCCCCCAAGCCGCTGCGACTCGTACACTGCCAGAATCATCTCCAGGGCCGCCCGGCCATCATACATGCTGCCCAGCGGCTGCCGATCCTGCTCGATCGCGGCAATTAGGTCCTTGGCGATCCACACATTGCCGAGGCCGAGGCCCCCGTCCGCGAGCGTCTCTGCCGTGCCCACTCCGGTACTGGTGATCGGCTTCCAGGCGACCTTGCTTTTTCCGGGAGACCAGGAAGGATCCTCGCAGATATAGGCGTCCGGCAGAGCCCCCGTGGTGAGTTGGATGACTCCCTTGGTGCCGTAGAGGTGCAGGCCGAAGCGGGCGTTGGCGCCATGCTTGGCCTTGTGCGTTCCGAACGAGCCGTGGACGCCTTTGTCGAAGCCATACGTTGCATGGATCAGGTCGCCAGCGATGGGCCCCATGCCCTCGCCGCCTTCGCGGACCGCCGCCTTGG
>JBGQLF010000547.1:0-7017 GCA_041499985.1 Gemmataceae bacterium | reverse complement strand
TCGTTTAGCCCTGAGCACTCGGGCGAGCGCTCGCCCGAGTGCTCAGGGCTAAACGATCAGGAGTGCTGGTAATACTCGGTGCTGCCTTCGAAGCCCACGCGGATGCTGGTCTGGTCCAGTCCCGAGAACACCCAGGAATTGATCTCACTTGGAGACGGCGTGGTGGGCCGCTGGAGGATCTGGGTATAGTCGCTGCGCACGGTATCCCCACGGTACTCCGCGGAAGTCAGCACGATCTGGACGGCCCCCGCATGGCCCACGGCGGGGAGAATGTTGTGGACGAAATTATCCACCTCGGCCGCGCCCGCGGAGCGGTTGAGGAACTGCTGGAAGAGCTCCTGGACCAGGTTCACGTCCCCGTTCGCGGAATCCTGCAAAGCGTTGGCCCGCTTCGCGTATTCATCGGAACCGATGATGCCGCTCAGCACCTGTTCCTCGGTCGCGCCCGTCTGGAGAGCGCTTACCCACCCCTGTTCCTCGCCGTTTCCAGCCGAGCGGCCCAGATAGTTCACGTACCAGGAACGGACCAGGCGTGTGCGGGCCTCGGTCGACCGTTCAATGGCGTTGGCGACAGCAGCCGCGCCCGCGCTTTCCAACGTTGGCCGCCAGATTTCCACCTCGGCGCTCGAAGCCACCCGACCCAAATCGCTGGTATAGAGCTTGCCGATGTAGTTGGCCTCTTGGAGCGAGATGGTGTCCGGCGATCCGCCTGGCGTAAAATTGAGCCGCACATTTTGCGAGTCAACGGTCACCATGCGGGTGACGGGAGCGCCCAGGCTGCCACCGCTTGCTGTCACCGTGTAAGTGCCGGGGTTCAGCTGGAAGCTGTAGCCACCCGTATTCAAGTTCGTGACCGAGCCGACCCCGGCCACCGTGATGGTGATGCCGCCCAGCCCTTCGCCGAGGTCGTATTTGCCGCTGGCGTTCGCGTCGTCGAAAACGACCCCCGTCAGGAAAGGCCGATTGTCCCCGGTGTAGCCGCTGTCGATGGTGTAGTAGTTGGTATACGGGCCGGTGCCGTTTTGGACGACGCCGACGCCTACCTGGGTGTGATTTTGGAAGGTGGCATCGATCGCGAGCAGCTGACGGCGGTGACCGAGATCGGGAACGCCGGTATCGATAATCAAGCCGCTCAGCGCGGACTCGGGGGTAGGATACCCTGTGCCGGCGGCAATGCTCTCGCCATAACCGAGCCAGGCGAAACCGGCCTGGGTCAACCGCATCCCGGGATCAATCCCGTCCGGAGTATTATGGGCAAAGTAGGCCCGATCGTTCATGTCTTGGGAATGCGCGCGGGCGGCCTGAGTCAACTGCGGATTGAAAGCGAGCGGCTGGGAAGGAGCAACGCCGGAGAGATCCAGGCCGATGGACGCCCCATAGGCGGCCGGGTTGGCCCGGGCGTCATTGAGGCGTTCCAGGAATAGTTGTTCCATTGGGGTAGGCTGGAACACGGCGAGGAGTTGCCGGCTTTCCAATTCTTCCAGGCACAAGGGGATCCGTCGTTGGGAGGACCGGGACCTGAGCGACGCCATAGTCGGTCTCCGTAGCAAAGCCAGAACTCGAGGCGCAACAGGACACGAACGCGCCGTCACCGACGCGCATGGCGCAAGGAGCGGGAAGACCAGCTGCGAACTCCGTCGCGGGGGGAAACCAAGACGTGCGGACTCGAGTCCGGCCGATGCGGTGGCGGGCTCGAGCCCTGTCGGTTGTCCTCTTTCCTATTCCTTCAAGAACGCCGGGAGCCGTCCAGCGCTGCCAACTGTGCCGCCGAACCCGAATCTACCCAGGGTAGGAAACCCGACAGATCGTCGGGTTGGGGCGGTTGGATGGCTATTTAACTGTAGAATGGCTGAGCCTGAGAGTCAATGATTATCGGTTATACGGAGCACGATTTGTTGATGGGATGCGCGGAAGAATCCGTCTGTACGGGGGGGCGGCCGGGGCGGTCGTAGGGCTCGGCCCGGAATTATCGAGATCGGCAGGAAACTGTCATGCAACTCAAGATCTGGGGGGAGCATTCGCGGCTAGGATGGCTGGGGGAGGTCGATTTGGGTGAGTGTCGATTCTAGCCACTGGTCGCAATTCTTCTCCTTGGCCTTTTCTTCGAGCTGGCGCAGCACTTGCTCGTAAGTGAGTCTGCCTTCGGCCGCGGCTTGCATGTCCAAGACAACGTTGTGAAATAGGTCCGCGAGATGAAAGACGAGCTTGTTCTTCTGCTCGTGTCCCTGCGCCCGGATCTCGATCAAGGCGCGGAACAGCAGGCGATGAACCAGCTCGAGTGCGGTCTTATTGGTTGTGCGCATGATTCAATCCAGGTCAGGGAACATCGACAGATCGGGGGTGTAGGGAGCCACCGGCACGTTGGTGTTAGGCTTGATGCTGCTGTTTGGATCGGCCGCTCGACGTAGCAACTCGTGGGCGCGTCCGTTGCCATCGACGAGGATTCCCGTACGCGTGTTCTCCGTCAGGAAATCGCCCTTGGCGGGATGGCGCACGGACTCGAGGAGTTCCGCGTCGGTCAGTTGTTGTAGCCCAGGCCGCGGTGCACCATGGACACCGCCCTGGATCGGCCGTAAGTCTTTGACCTCTACTTCGCGCATCGGTTGTGCCAGCTTCTCGTCCCTCGTCTCGCCGCAAGAAGCAGGCTCGACCAGCCGCCGGGTTCAACCCGACCGGTCGTGGACCCTGTCCAACTCATTCACTTGGGAGAATAACGGCTCGGCCGCAGCTTGTCCAGCACCCACGATGGGGAAGGCCGTTTCTCTGAATTCCAGCGATGGGCTGACTACGTCGGGATGGATTGATGCAAGAGCAGGTCCAGGGAACGTAGCGGCTGATCGGCTAGTGCCCATTCGCCGGCGCCGTCGCCATCAGGTCGAGCACGGTCGGATGCGTCGGCGGGACCTCCGGCGGCAAGAAATACCCTTCAACCACGGTCGCTGCGCGGGCGTAACTCTCCGTTTGCAGCAACAGGACGTGCAATTCCCTCAAGCGGTAGTGCGGCACCATTGGAAAGAGGTGGTGCGGCAGGTGATAATCCATGCCGAGCGGAAAGACGGCGAACTGGATCAGCCGGCCGACATGGAACACGCGCGTGTTCGTGAGCCGATCCTGGTCCGCGTTGCCGTGCTGCACCACCTGGCGCAGGATCATGAAGAAGGAGAACGTCGTCACCATGGGGACTATCCACAGGACGAGATAGTACAGGCCCCAGGGTTTATCGGTCAGGTGACTCAACCAAGCCAGGGTGGTGAACAGCAATGTCAGATACGTGATCCGCAGGAAGGTCATCCAGCGCGGTGACACGTCGGGCTTGATCAAGGTGGTCCGGTACAGCCGCTGGGGAACCAAGGCATAAAACAGCAGGGCAGCCGCCAACATCGCCGCCGGCACCACGCCCAGAAGACGGGCATTGCCCAGGTGCACTAGGCCGGTCAGCGCCGCGGCGAGTCCCAGCAGATACACCACGCCGACCACGATGAGCAGCATGGACCGCGGCCCTTTGGCTTCGTAGGGACCGCTGCCGCCGCCGGTGGCGTTGTAGCGTGCGCGGATACGGATGTATCGGATAAGGCTGGGCACCCACAGAAGCTGTCGGATCACGCATTGCCACACGAAGCGCAGTCGGGCCATCGGAAAGCGGAAGCGATGGCCGCTGGCGCTCATCTGGGCGATATCGGGATCCTGCTCGGGGTCATTCACGAACTGGTGGTGCGCCAGGTGCTGGATGCGATAGTGGTGCGTGCTGCTCAACATCGGGAACATGCAGAACCAGTCCGAAGCCAATTCGTTGAGCAAGCGGTTGCGGAACAGCATGTAGTGACTCGCCTCGTGCGCCAGCGTCGTCAGGCGATGTTGGCCGGCGCCGATCAAAAAGATCGCCAGGAACGTCACGGATAAGTTCCAGGCCCAGGAAAAGTCCCAGACCTCGCGGTAGTGGTAGAAGGCGATCGGCAAGCCGATGCATAACCCCAGAAACAGGTATTCCCGCCCCAGGTAGAGCCAGTTCCTCAGATTGTCGGTCCGGCGCAGAGCGTTGATGCGCCGCTGCATCTCGGGCGTGCTCAGTTCCGGGGATTCAGGTGCGGCGAGAGGGGCTGGCATAGGTTTGGGTCCCAAGTGCGAAGAGGAAAAGGGTCAATCTAGTCTAGCCAGCTTGCCACCTGGAGGAGTCGCCTGCGCGGCAAAAGGGCGGTAGCCGAGACGGCTTGCCGCGGTGCATTCTGAACAAACGTTTTTTCGGGTGCCGTCGCGGGGTTTACCCTTCCTCCGGGGCGGGGAACTACGTCTTGCTTATGTGTTCAAATGATCAGATTAAATGGCATGACTCCCCTGTTTCTCCTATCCTTGGAAGGATGAGCCTGGTATAACATCCAAGCGCCGTCCGCGCCGGCGACTTTGGCACAACCGATAGCGTGTGCCTCCCACTAACCACGGTCCGATGACCGTGGACCCATTGAAGCGTCCAAGCACAGAGGCGCGATCGTGAGGATCCTAGCAGCGGCAGCAGAATCGACAGGCATACCGGTTTCGAGGTCAGCTTCGCTCCGGCAAGTTGCTCATTTGCCTCAGAATGACTTTAGAGAATTCTTGTGGTCTGGTAAATTTGGGCAGCTTGGGAATTTTCAGCAGTTTAACATCCTGGACAGGAAGCTGCGACATGCTGCGAGACTTCACGGATCGGCGCATTGTGATCACCGGGGCTTCCAGCGGCATCGGGCGGTGCGTGGCAGAGCAGGCTGCGCGCGCTGGTGCCCGCGTGCTGTTGACGGCGCGATCGGCCGACAAGCTGGATGAATTGGCGCACTCGCTAGTTGCTCAGGGTGCGTCGGCGTTGGCGGTGCCTGGGGATATCACCTGCGAACCGGATCGGCAACGCCTGCTCCAAACGATCGCCGACCATTTTGGCGGCCTGGATCTGCTCATCAATAATGCGGGAGTGGCCAGCTTTGGCCACTTTGCCGAATCCTCCGAAGAGACGCTGCGTCAAATCATGGAGGTGAATTTCTTTGCCCCAGCTGAGCTCATCCGGTCGGCGCTTCCTCTCCTCCTCCAGGGACAACAGCCAGCCATTGTTAACGTTGCTTCGATGTGTGGCCGACGCGGTCTGCCGGCCTGGCCGGAGTATTCTGCCAGCAAGTTCGCCCTCTGCGGCTTGACGGAAGCCTTGCGCGGCGAGATGGCGCGGTTCGACGTGGACGTCTTGCTCATCCTACCCGGCCTGACCCGTACCGATTTGGGCCAGCATCTGCTCCGCAATCAGGGCCGGATGAAGGTCGACTTCACCGGGGGCATGCCACCGGAGGTCGTAGCCGAGCGCATTCTCGATGCCGTACGGCACAACCGCACCGAGACCTTCGCGGGACGGGAGGCGCAGTGGCTGTTGCGCGTCAATCGCTTCCTCCCGCGGTTGGTGGATCGGCTGATGGCTCGCAAAGTACGTCAGCTTTATGCGTAGAGTCAGTAGTCAGTAGCAGAGGCAAAGCTCGTCTTCTGCTACTGACTACTGACTACTGACTACTGACTACTGACTGAGGATCAGTGGATGTGCGGAATTGCCGGAATCGTTGATTTGCAGGGCCGACGGCCGATTCCGGTCGGTGTGCTGCAAGCCATGGCCGATGCCTTGGTCCATCGAGGGCCCGATGAAGATGGGTTCCTGGAACGGCCTGGGCTGGGACTGGCTTCGCGCCGCCTCAGCATCATCGGTCTGCGCGACGGCCGGCAGCCGATCGCCAATGAAAACCGCGATGTCTTCGTGGTCTACAATGGCGAGTTGTTCGATTACCCCGAGATGCGCACCCAGCTCGAAAGCCGGGGCCATCGCTTCGCCACCCACTGTGATACCGAGCTGATCCCGCACCTGTGGGAAGACCATGCGGAGGCGATGCTCGAACGCCTCCGCGGCCAGTTTGCCCTGGCGCTCTGGGATCAGCGCCGCCAGCGGCTGATCCTGGCCCGCGATCGCTTCGGCATCTGCCCCTTGTACTGGACCCGGCAAGCGAGCCCGGGGGGCGACTGGCTGCTGTTCGCCTCCGAAATCAAAGCGTTGCTGGCGTCCGGCCTGGTCCGGCCCGAGCCGGATGTGCGCGGCATCAATCATGCCTTCACCTTCTTCGCCCTGCCCGGTCCGGTGACCTGTTTTCAGGGTGTCCAGGCCTTGCTGCCGGGGCGATATCTGTCGATTCAGCTTGGCCAACCCAGCGAGGCGGCGCAGGTCAACGAGCGGGTCTTCTGGGAGATCGATTTCCCGGACCGCGGCAGCGAAGACCCTGGAGCGGATCCGAAGCGGGTAGTGGATGGATTCGAGGAAGTCTTGCTCCGTGCCGTGGAACGCCGGCTGCGGGCCGATGTCCCCGTGGTCGCTTACTTGAGCGGCGGGGTCGATTCCAGTATCGTCGTGGCCATGTCCGCCCGGGCGCGCGGACGTCCGGTGCCGACGTTTACCATCCAGATCAAGGAGCCCAGCCTCGATGAAACGACCGAGGCCGGCCTGGTCGCCCGTCATGTGGGCGCGGATCCGGTCATTGTCGGCTGCGGTCCAGAGGATGTGCTGGCTACGTATCCGCGCTTGATTCACGCCGCCGAAGGACCGGTCATCGATACTTCGTGTACCGCTCTGCTCCTGCTGGCCCAAGAAGTGCACCGCCAAGGCTACAAGGCTGCCGTCACTGGGGAAGGCTCCGATGAGTGGCTCGCCGGTTACCCCTGGTACAAGGTGCATCGGCTGTTCGGCTTCCTCGATGCTATTCCGGGCATGCCGCTCGGCCAGCTGGCACGGCGCGCCTATCTCCGCGTGACGGGCGCGCCACGGTTTCCGTGGTCTCTGACGCGCCGGGTCCTGGACACGATCGGCGGCAAGAACGCCTGGCTCGACATCTATGGCCTTATGAGCCTGTCCAAGCTGCGCTTTTTCAGCCCGGGTATGTGGGAGATGCTCGGCGATCATCTGCCCTATGCCGACTTGCAATTGAACCTGGAGCGGGCGCGCCGCTGGCATCCGCTGAACCGCTCGCT
>JBGQLF010000546.1:0-7021 GCA_041499985.1 Gemmataceae bacterium | reverse complement strand
GTCGCAGTACTGGGTGATGGGGATGCCGTGGACCAGCTCCATGACGAAGTAGGGGCGGCCGCTGTCGGTGGCACCTGCGTCGAAGACCTTGGCGATGTTCTGATGATCCATCAGGGCCAGGGCCTGGCGCTCGGCCTCGAAGCGAGCGATGACCTGCTTGCTGTCCAGGCCCGGCTTGATGATCTTGAGGGCGACCTTGCGGCGGAGAGGCTGCTGCTGCTCGGCCATGTAGACGACGCCCATGCCGCCTTCGCCGATCTGTTGGAGCAGCTTGTACGGGCCGATTACTGTGCCGGGCTGCTCGGTCAGCGGCTCATCGACGGTGGCGATCGGACAGGGAGCTGGTGGTTCGAGGAAGCTGCCCAGTTGTTGGTGCATGTCTAGCAACTCCTCGATGTGCTCGCGTAGCCCGCGGTCGCCGGCACAGACCTCGGCCAGATACGCCGAGCGCTCGGCCAAATCGGCGATGGCAAGGGCGGCGTCGAAGATCTCACGCTCACGCATGGCGTTGTTCCCTCCCGGAGAGTGTCCGAGCCTCCGCTCTACAGTGCGGATTCTGTCTGAGTTTTCCGCCAAGAATGTTCGAGAAAATCCGAAGGGATGGCCGAGGCGCGGGTTAGCCGTGGGGGTTCTTCAGTTGCTTGAGCAGAAACGCTCGGGCGTAACCCCAGATCCGATCGGCGGTTCGGGCCGAAACGCCCAGCGCCGCGGCGGCCTGCTGGGAGGTGAGGCCGGCGAAGAAACGCAGTTTGACCAGTTCCGCGGCTTCCTGGTCGGTGGCGGCCAGCTGGTCCAGCGCTTCGTTCACAGCCAGAATGTCGTCATCGATCCGAGGTGCGACGAGACTGGCTTCATCGAGTGGCTGGCGCTGGCGGTTCGCGCCACGTTTGCGACTGTGCTTACCCCGAGCGGAATCCACGAGGATGCGGCGCATGGCTTCGGCGGCCGCAGCGAAGAAATGGCCGCGGCTGTTCCAGTGCTGCACCTGCTTCCCGTCCACGAGTCGTAGGTACGCCTCGTGCACCAGGGCGGTCGCCTGGAGCGTCAGGCCGGGCTTCTCCTGGGCGAGTTTCTGCGCCGCCAGCCGGCGCAGCTCGTCGTAGACCAGCGGCAACAGCTGCTCGGCGGCGTGGGTGTCACCGTGCTCGACAGCGGACAGGATGCGGGTAACCTCATTCATCGGTGCCACCGAAAGACTCGAAGCTCCCAGCCAAACCTTCTCTCTCCCGACCTTCTTGCTTCAGGGGGTTGCGGAATCTCTTCCGTTCCTGCACGTCGAACTTGTGGAGCCGCCAGGTCTTTTCCGCAAGCAGGCTGACAGCCGCTGAGTATATCAGCCACCTGGCCACAAAGCCTCAACTTCTTCGGCCCGCCACTCGTCCTCTCGTTGTTGGAACGTACTTTTCGTAAAGAGTCGCACGCGCCGAGCCAGGTTGGCGGCCGCCGCCGCGGTGGGATGCTTCTCCCTGGCGGCGTGTGTTGCGATACCCTTCACAACTCGATAGACTAGCGATGTTTGATACGTTCATCGGTCGCCAAAGGTTTCCACCATGCTGACCATCGCGGGACTACCCTCGCGCTTTTGTGACCGCATCTCCCGCCGCAGTTGCCTGCGCATTGGTGCCCTCGCCTTGGGAGGGCTCGCGCTGCCGGACATCTTGCGAGGGGAAGCTGCCAGTGGCATACGGAACCCGGCCAAGGGCATCATCATGGTGCTGTTGCCGGGCGGGCCGACGCATTTGGATACGTTCGACCTCAAGCCAGACGCGCCCGCCGAAATCCGCGGCGAATTCCGGCCGATTGCCACCAAGGTGCCGGGGATCGACATCTGCGAACTGATGCCCCGCTTGGCCGGGAGCGCGGACAATTGGACGCTCATCCGCTCGCTGGTCGGTTTCCGCGATGATCACAACACGCATTGGTGCACCACCGGCTGGGAGTCGCATCCTCCCATGGACGCCTCGCCCCTCGTGCCCGGATTTCCCGCCGGCGACTGGCCGTCGCTGGGGTCGGTGTTGTCCCGCCAGTTCGGCCCCCGTGTCCCCGGAGTCCCGCCGTGTGTCGATCTGACCCCCATGGAGTCCGACGCGCGCTTCATCCTGCGCACCCCGCCCGGACAGCCCGGCTATCTGGGTGCGGCCCATGCCGGGTTCGAAGTGAATGCGGTCGATCGCCGCAACTTCATGCTCAACGGCATAAGCCTAGGTCGCCTTGCCGACCGCCGGGCTCTGTTGGCTAGCTTTGATCAATTCCGCTGGCAGGTCGATCGGGACGGACTCGCGGAGGGGATCGACGCGTTCCAACGGCAGGCGTTCGAGGTCCTCACCTCACCCCGACTGGCCGAGGCCCTGGATCTCGGCCGGGAGGACAGCCGCATCCGCGGGCGTTATGGTCTGGATCGCAGCTATCCGAGCGAGCGTGCGGGCAAGACGCTATTGGACCAGTTTCTCCTGGCCCGGCGGGTGATCGAAGCCGGTGCCCGGTGTGTCACGCTTGCCTTCAGCCGCTGGCCCTTCGGACGGATGCTCAAGGGGGACTACAACTGGGACTGGCACAAGGATTTGTTTGCCGAAGCCCGGGGAACCCTCCCGCTGTTCGATCTCGGCCTGTCCGCGTTGATCCAGGATCTGGACGAGCGGGGCCTGTTGGAGGACATTGCCGTGGTCGCGTGGGGGGAGTTCGGCCGCACGCCGAAGATCAACGCCAACGCCGGCCGCGACCACTGGCCCCACGTTTGCAGTGCCCTCGTGGCCGGGGGCGGTATGCGGTGCGGTCAGGTCCTGGGTTCGACCACGCGCTGGGGCGAGCAGGCGAAATCCCGACCGGTTCATTTCCAGGACGTCTTCGCCACGCTCTACCAGCGGTTGGGGATTGATGTCGCCACCACGCAATTCACCGACCTCGCCGGGCGGCCGCAGTACCTCGTCGGCGACCATCGAGCGTTGCCGGAATTGATCGGTTAGCATGGCGCTCAGAGAGTGCGAACCGACCGTGCCACGGCAAACGCGTCCGTGAATGGGGCCCGCTTAACCTGGTCTGCTTGCGCCACGCGTTGCTCCCCACGAAAAAGGAGGCGCACGGGTGATTGACACAGGGGTTCTTGAGAGGGCCCTGTGTGATGCTACCTTGCCGATTGATCGCGGCCGGTCTGCTCTCCCGGAGCTCACTAGTATAAGGACAAACGACGTGCTGTTTAACGTAGCCACAAGCGTCCTCGCTTGTGGGCTGCTCCAGCTCACAAGCGAGGACGCTTGTGGCTACGATCAGACAACAGGTCCTTTGATCCTGCACTAGCTGTTGTCGCTCTTGTGAGCATCGAATGCACCGGAGACAACTCAGTTGGTTTCAACGAATAGCTGATCCGTGACGGCTAGTCGGAGGAATTCCGGAGACGGCGGGAAGGCCCGCAGCTTACCGCAGATCATCGGCTCGAGAGTCAACGCCAGGCTGAGAACGCCGAACACTCCCGAACGCTGTCCATTTCCGGGAATTGGTTGACGCTTATAGGCGTTTGAGCAAACAGCGTCTCTCAGGAGGGTGGCCTGGGCTGGACGAGAGACATCGATTCTTCGGGTGCCGAAGTCACTCCGGACTTGGGAGGTTTTCGGATAAGCTGCCACTAAAGCCGCCGAGTAAAAAATCGAGGAAGGCCTGGCTCGCTGAAGCCAGGCGCTCGCCGCGACGAAGAAGAATCCCGGAATGGATCGGGCGGATCTGGTCTCCCAGTGGACGCACGCGGATCCGGTGGCCGCGCGTGACGACACCGCGCGGCATCAAGGGGACGATGGACACTCCCAGCCCGGCTTCCACCATGCGCACGATAATCTCCGTGTTCGTCGTTTCCATCTCGACCCGCGGCGAAAGTCCCTGGCCATGAAAGGCGTCCATCACGTGTTGGCGGCCCGTGGAACCACGCTCGAAGAGAATCAAGGGCGCCTCCGCCAGGTCGGCTAAGGTCACCGTCGCCTGGTGGAGGAGCGGATGCCGCAGCGGCGCGATCAGGCTCCAAGCCATGGAAAACAAATGTCGATACTCCAGTTCGGGGGAGGACTCGTATGGGGCCGCCACGCCGAAGGACAACTCCGGGTCGTGCAACAACACCTCCTCGACCTCTTGCTCGGTTCGGTTGCTCAGCCGGACCCGGATACGCGGAAAGGCTCTGTGGAACCGCCGCACCGTGTCAATCAAGACGTAAAGGATCAAATATTGGGTGGCGACCACATGCATCTCGTGAGGCTCATCCGGCCCTTGAAACAACTCGGTCAGCTGGCATGCCCGCTCCAAGAAAGCGCGTGCGTGGGGCAAGAATTGCCGCCCTTGTTCGGTCAGGGGCTGGCTGCGGCGCAGCCCCCGCTGCTTGCGATAAAGCTCCACCCCGAGACGCTCTTCCAGCGCTAAGAGCCGATTCCGCACTCCCTGCTCCGTGAGGTGCAACCCTTGAGCGGCTCGACGGAGAGTTCCCTGTCGGGCGAGTTCAACAAATGCCACAACCTGGTCCGTGGTGAGGGAGGGATACGCGGCTGCCATGGCAAAACTCCTAGAACTCAATACAACAATAAAGTTGATAATTCAAATAATAAACCATTTTTGCTTTCATCGGCTAGCCCTTACAGTGGCCTCCCGTTAGGTGACGTCGTGTTCTGGCAACCATGCCGATTCGACACTGCCACCGCGTGGTACCGGACGGCTTGTCTGCGAGCTGGAGGTCCAACGATGCGCCGCTTATTGATCGATGGTGTCTTGGCAATGGTGTCGCTGTGCGTACTGTTCGCAGCCGAAGCCCGCGCTCATCCGGGTTCAGGCATTGTCGTTGACGACAAGGGCAGAGTATTTTTCCAGGATAGTGTGGGGCGTGCGATCTGGATGATCGACGCCAGCGGCCGACTGACGAAGTACTACGACAAGTTGGGCGGGCACTGGATGGCCCTGGATCTGAAGGGGAGCTTCGC
Source organism: Gemmataceae bacterium (assembly GCA_041499985.1). GTDB lineage: Bacteria > Planctomycetota > Planctomycetia > Gemmatales > Gemmataceae > JBGQLF01. The sequence goes on along the minus strand of JBGQLF010000546.1, from coordinate 2,072 downwards.
GCGCGCGGAGATGAAGCTGGTTGAGAGGATCACGTCGTCCGGCGTCAAGCCGGCGCTGCTCGTTGCCGACGGGGGCGCTCCCGTGGCAGTGAGCCGTGACGGCAACCTCTACTACGCGCTCCGCCTACTCGACGGCGGAGGCGTCGCATGCGGGGTCACTCGGATCTCTCCGGATGGGAAGCAGTCGAGGTTCGCACCCGACCTCGAAAAGGTGGTCGAAAAGCAGGGCATCACCGGATTGGCAACCGGACCCGATGGATCCCTTTATGTCGCCTGTCCCAGCGCCATCCTGAAGGTCCAGATGAACGGCACGTTTACCACGCTGGTCAGCCCCGTCGTCGTGAAGGATTGCGATGAGGAACTGCCGCCCAATAACCCTTCTCCCTACCTGAGAGGTGTAGCGGTTGATGCGCGGGGCACGGTGTACGCGGCGGCTAACGGCTGTCACTGTATCGTCAAGATCACAACGGACGGCAAAGTCGAGACGGTCCTCAAGGCGGAGCGGCCCTGGTCACCGACAGGCGTGGCCGTGTACGGCGAAGATGTCTACGTACTGGAATACACCAACTCGATCCAGGGGCAGAACGAAGGCTGGCAGCCGCGGGTCCGCAAACTTGGACGCGATGGCAAGATCACGATCCTGGCGACGGTCGGGCGTGATCGGAAAGAGCCTGGCCCGTGACGGTTCCGGCCAGGGAACGATCCCGCGATTGGACCGCAGTGGCTCCTCTCAGCTTCGGTGACTCGGTACCGACAAGGCATGTTCAGGAGTGATCAGATGTGTCACAGAAGACTTTCTCTGTCGTTCGCCCTTGGTTTGGTCGTCTTCGGCAGCCCCTCGCTCTGGGCCTGGGCGTCCCCGAATACCCCCTCCCTCGTCCTCCAGGCCCCACCGCCGGTATCCGTGAATTCGGTGGCCGTCTCGCCCGACGCGTCGCTCATCGCCACGGCCGCTGACGGGGTCCGCCTGTATGACGCGCGGACGGGCGCCCTGCTGCGGGCGATCGGCGATGCCGGCGATCGGGGGGTCGCCTTCTCGCCGGACGGCCGGACTCTGGCGGCCGCGGGCTTCCACATGGACAAGCTGGTCGGAATCTACGACGTGCAAACGGGCAAGCGCGTGCAGAGCCTGGCCGGACACAAGGAGTGGGAGACCGACGCACTCGCATTCTCGCCCGACGGCAAGCTGCTCGCCTCGACGGGGGTGGATAAACAGATCCTGGTGTGGGAACTCGCGACGGGGATGCTCCGGCACCGGCTTGCAGAGCAGCCCTTTCGGGTCACGGCCCTCGCCTTCGCGCCTGATAGCGCGACACTTGCCAGCGGCGGCGGCGACAGGACGATTCGGCTGTGGGATGCGGCCACCGGTCGTTTGCGAAGGTCGCTCGAAGGGCATCGCGATTGGGTTTGTACCCTCGCCTTCGCGCCCGATGGCCAGACGATCGCCAGCGGCAGCTGCGATTGGGCCTACCACCGCGGGCGCAATACGGCGTTCTTCGCGGGCCGCGATCCAGGTTGCGAGAGCCAGTGGAAGATCTGGAATACCGCCACCGGCGACCTCCGGCGGACCGTCAACCAGCCGGGGCGACTGCGGTCGCTCGCTTTTGCACCCGGTGGCAAGGCGCTCGCCTGCGCGATTGGAAGGGAGCTACGACTCTACGACCTCGGAACCGAAACTCCGGGTCGAGTTGTGACGAGCCACGATTTTGATGTCACCTCCGTTGCCTTCACGACGGACGGTAGCGCGGTCATTAGCGGCAGCCACGATCAGACGGTCAAACGCACCAGTCTCGTAACGGGCCAGACGGAGTGGCAGGCGCCCGGTTACTTTGAGCAGGTGAATGCCGTCGCGCTCTCGAAGGACGCCGCGCTCCTGGCCACGGGCAGCAGCGACGGCCGCTTCGCGGTGCGCGTGCTCAAGGCCGGCGCCAAGGGGCTCGGGCCAGGAGCGGTTCGGCTATGGGACGCCCGGACGGGCCGTTTGCTGCGCCGGCTGGGCGATCCGGCGGAGCAGGTCCTGGCGGTGGCTCTCTCGCCCGATGGGCGGCGCGTCGCCAGCGGCGGCGCCAGCG
>JBGQLF010000545.1:0-7021 GCA_041499985.1 Gemmataceae bacterium | reverse complement strand
GCGGGATTGCGCCGGCACCAGCGCCAGGCCTGTTCGACCAGGCTGGCGCGCCGGGCCAGGATCGGCCGATCGTCGAGGAAACGCCGGAGGTCCTCCGCCAGCTCACACGCGGTCTGGTAGCGGTGGGACGGGTCGCGGGCCGTCGCCTTGAGGAGGATCGTCTCCAGGTCCGGCGAAAGGTCGGGATGCGACTCCCGCAGCGGCGGCGGCCCCGTGTCGGTGATGAGCTGGATCAGGTGTTGCGGGGTGGTGTCCGGGAACGCCGGCCGAAGTGCGAGCAGTTCGTACAGCGTGATCCCCAGACTGTAGACGTCGCCGCGGGCGTCCGACTGACCGGCGAACCGTTCCGGCGGCATGTATTTCAGAGTGCCGACGAGATCTCCGGACTGGGTCAGATTGGCCTCCGCGACCAGTTTCGCCACGCCGAAATCGGTCACCCACACAGCCCCCCGGTTGTCCAAGAGGAGGTTCGACGGCTTGATGTCTCGGTGCAGCACCCCTTGGGAGTGTGCATAGGCCAGGGCGTCCGCGACCTGGACACCAACACGGGCGACTGTCCGAACAGAAGAGGGGGAGACAAGGAGACAAGGAGACAAGAAGACAGAGCCACTCACCGGGCGTTCTTCCGTCTTCTTGTCTCCCTGTCTCCCTGTCTCCTTGTCTCCCTGTCTCGTTGTCTCCCTGTCTCCTTGTCTCCTTGTCTCCCCCTCTCCCTCCAAGGCGCTAGCCTCGCGGATGACCTGGTCCAGGCCCTTGCCGGCGATCAGTTGCATGACGTAGAAGCACAACCCGTCGTGCTCCCCCACGCCGAACACGGGCACAATGTTGGTGTGGTGCAGTTGCGCGGCCGCGTGGGACTCCCGGTGGAATCGAGACCGCAGCTTTTCATTCGCCAACCGGTGCGAGGGGAGTACCTTCAGGGCCACCCGACGGCCGAGGGACTCCTGCACGGCTTCGTAGACGATGCCCATCCCACCCCGGCCGATCTCACGGACGATCCGGTACTCACCAATCCGTTCCGGCAGGCGCGCAGGACCGACCAGGGAAGGATCCGTCGCTGGGGAGTCCTCCCGGCGCGGCTTGAGCTGCTCCATCATCAGAACGGCAGGGAACACGTTGCCGATCTCATCCGCCCATTGTGGATACTTGGCGGTGTACTCCTGGACCGTGGGCCGTTCCCCGGCCCGCCAGCGGCGCGCGAACTCTTCCGCCAACTCGTCCACCAGGTTGTCGGGCTGATCCGTTTCGGGCATTGGTCATGGTTCCGTGAGAATGTCCTTGAGCCGTTTCAAGGCGCGGATGTGCCGTTTGCTGGCCGCGTCCTTGGTGATCCCGAGGATCTCGGCCACTTCGTGGTTCCCCAGCTCCTCGAAATGCCGCAGAGCGAGTACCTCGCGATCGAGCGGATCCATCTCATCGAGCGCGGCCCGCAGCCGGACTTGGAGTTCCCGGCGAATGGCCGCCTGGCTGGGCGAGGTCATGTGGCTGACGAGCTGCCCGGCCATCGACTCCGACGAGGCCAGTGCCACGCCGCCTTGGGGCAGCGGCACCTCTTGTCCCACGTCCCGCTTCTGGGCCCCGAGGTGGACGCGCTGGACCATCTGCATGCGCTGGATGGTGAGAAACCGGAGCCAGACGTAGAACGGGACGGACGGCTTGGCGAGGTACTCCCCGATCCGCCGGGCCACATCGAGAAAGGCTTCCTGGAGGACGTCGTCGGGATCGACCCGGCTGGACAGACGGCGGTCCAGGCGAACGCACAACATCCGCCACAGCCGCTCCCGATACACGGCGAACAGCTCCCCGACCGCCTGCTCGTCGCCTCCCCGCAGCCGGTCGAGGAGTACGACAGTCCGCTCGGCCACGCTCATCCCCGCACCAACCTCGATCCTGGCAACCCCCTTCGACGACGTCGCGTGCCGTCATTATACCTGACGGACGCGCCGCTGCTATGAATCTCATCGCTTTCTCATACTTGCGGGGTCTGCAAGTTGGCTTCGACCACCTGGTGCTTGAACCGATGGGAGATTGGGTGTATCCTTTTGTTCATGTCGCAAATGAAACATCAAGAGCACAACGAAGTTCCGCCGAACAACAACTCACCGAAGACGGGGTACGGGAGGATTTGCAACGCCCGCCTCACCTCCTGATGGGGTTGGCCGAGCACACTAGCACGTCCACCGAAAGTCTGGGAGGGCGACGCATGACATTGATTGACAAGCTCCGCGGGCGGATGATCGGTGGCGCCGAAGAAAAAGAACGACGCCAACAGATCCTGACCGAGCTGCTCGAAGCCTTCGAGAGCGGCGGCAAGGCCGTGGCGTCCGACCTGCTGAATCGGCTGATGAAAGATCTGGAGGAGCAGTTCGAGGAGAGGCTCGCGGACCTGAAAAAGACACTCTAACGGAGCCAACGCACCATGCTCACGTTGAAGAGACTCAAAGTCCGGGGCTTCCGCGGCTTCCGCGGGGACGAGGAATTCGACTTCGACCAGCCCGCCACCCTCCTATTTGGCGGGAACCACTGCGGCAAGAGCAGCACCCTAAACGCCGTCGAATGGGCCCTGTTCGGCGACGAGTGCAAGGGAACGCAGACGGGCATCCGTGAGCGCGTTGGATGGGAGATCGCCAACCGCCACATGCAGGCGCCAGACGTCTTGGCCGAGGTAGAACTGGAAGGCCCGGGCGGGCCCTACGTCGTCCGCCGCACCCTGGAGAAGTCGGGCCGGAAGTCGGCGACGGAGCGCCTGGAACTCGCTCTCGCCGATGGGAAAATGCTCACCGGCGATGTGGCCGGACAGCGTCTGGGACAACTCCTCGGCTCCTCGTTCCGGGACTTCATGACCACGGTTTACCAGCACCAGGAGGCCATCCGCGCCGTGCTCACCCAGGAGCCACGGGAGCGCAACGACGCCATCGACCGCCTCCTGGGGCTGGCCGACTACCGCAACCTGCTGGACGCCATCAAGGATGCCAACCCGCGGAAGTGGCACAAGCAGATACACAACAAGTTCCAGGTCTTCGAGGGCGAGGTGCGGACGGCCCTGGCCAGCCGGGAAAATGATCTTAACGAGAGTCGCCAGCGCGCCGCCGCCAAGGCGGACATCCCAGAGAACAAGCTCAATGAGAACACCGCCCTGGGCATTGCCGTCAAGGTGCGGCAGGCCCTCGCCACCTTCGCCAACGAGGCGGGCATCGGAGTCGTGGCCGCGGAAGTCCCCCGCACGTGGAAGCACCTGGAACCTTTTGAGGAGGCGACCAGGACAGAGATGAACCGGCTCCGAGGCGAACTGCCGGACCTCGAAGAACAGCAAAAACTGTTCGGCCGCCGGATCGACGCAGCCAACCTGAAAAGCGAAATCGAGAACGCCAAGGGCCTTTCGGACGAGATCGGCCGGAGCATCCGCGAGCTGGACGTTCAGCACGGCGACCAGCTGGCGGTAAGTGCGCGGATTCCCAAGGTCAGGAAAGATCTGGACGAATGCGACGGCCGGCTGCGTGAAACCAGCGCCCGGGCCAAATTAATCTCGGAGGCGATTGACTACCTGGAAAAAACCAACGTCAAGGAGCTCACCGGACGTTGTCCGGTCTGTGAAGGTCCCGCGCCCAACCTCTTGCGAACGCTTAGTCACCAGTGGCAAGAGTCGCTGGACGCAACGGTGGCCGCGCTCAAAGAGAAGATCAAGTCTCTGCAAGCTGAGTTGGGCGCCTTGGAGCAAGCTGCGGACACGTACAACAAGTGGAACCAGAAGCTTACCGGCCATGCCACTAACCTGATCGAGTATCGGGAAAAAGCCAGCAAACTGCTGGAGCAGCCCCTCACTGACCGCGACGACCCGTTGGCGCTGCTCAGCGCCGAGCTGAACCGCATTGACCGCCGACTGGAGGAGGTGAAGCGGGCTGTCCAGGACAAACAGGACCGCCTCGACAGCATCGGTCACAAGCTGGAAATGATGCGCGAGATCCGCGAGATCTTGCAACTTGAGGAAAAGAAGAAGATCATCGAACGTATCAAGGAGTCTCCCGAGTACGAGAAGCTGGAAGCGTTGCGCGACCGGGCGGCGGAGCTCGTCGCGGACGTCGAGGGCATCAAGGACGCTGTCACCGCGGCGTCGCACGAAGAAGCCCGAGACAAACTGGGCGCGGCAGAAGCGACGATCGACTGCTATTTCCGCCGGCTGACCCAGCACCCGGCCGTGACCCGGTTTGGGCTGGCGGTCAGCCCAGACACCCGGACCGGCCGAAATTCCTACGACCTGACGGACCAGGACGGCAAAGACCTGACTCCGGTCCTGAGTCAAGGCGATCTGAACGCCCTGGCCCTGGCGATGCTCCTGGGGCTGGCCTGTTCCGCCGAGGGCACCGGGGCCTTTGGGTTCGTCATGTTGGACGACCCGTCGCAGAGCCTGGGGTCGGAGCACAAGGAACAACTCGTCGGCGTGCTCAACGAGGTTGCCGACTCGAAGAAGCTGGTGCTCGCCACCATGGACCGCGAGTTTCGCGACTGCTGGCGCGAGGGATTAGGCAAAGCCAAAACCGAGTACCTGTTCGAGGAGTGGACCCCCGAGCAAGGGCCAAGCATCACCCGGAAATGAGACGCCCGTGGATACCGCCACCTACCGCCGATTGAGGATGTTGCACGACCGCCACAAGGCACGCGAATTCGGCAAGATTTGCCAGAAGCTGCTGGCGATGACGTACCGGCTGGCGGGGTTCCGGCACGTCGTCGAACGAGGCGTGCAGGGAGTGGACGTGGACGCCGGTGATGGCGAGGAGCGATATGCCACCGAGGTGAAGACCACGCAGAAGACGTCGGTGCCTTTTCAACAGAAGGACGCCGACGGCCTATCCGGCCGGGCGACGGACGGATACGTGCCCCTGCTAGGGGTCTTGCGCCTGGCCCCGCTGTCGGACTGGTACCTGGCCCATGCGGAAGCCCTGCGGCCCGGCGTCCTGTTGATCGAGTCGCTGCGCCTGTACCGGTTCAAGGACCTGGAGCGGCGCCTGCAACCGTGCTTTAATCAGGTGGTCGCCTCCCATTTCGAGGGAGTGCTGACGGGTTCGCAGGCGTACCTTGACCGGATCCTGAGGGAAGAGGGGGTGGAAGTTCGCGAGCGATGAACCGGCCCCTTCGCGGGGTCCGGGAATATTGACCTTATCGACCTCCAAGAAGACCGGGTGCTGTTCATTCCGCTGTGCAACCGGTGCGGCGAAGGGATCGACGCGCTGCGGAGGCCGGTGGAAAAGCACGATGCAAAGGATGTGGTGATCGTCACGTGAAGGATCAAGGTAGATGGCTACCCGCGCCGGTTTGCGACCAGAAATTTTGAGCCGCTTGCGGATTGGATTGGCTCAGCCATTGGTGCACGCGGCGGAGCACGCGTGGCAAGCCCTTGGGAGGCAGGTGGGCGGCTTCCCAGGCGCCTACCGCCTGACGGAGTACGGCGTCCAGGGGCGACAGAGGCGTGATGGCGAACTGAGAACACACCAGGGAAAGACGCTGATCGTCGGTGGCCAGGTAACCGGCCCCGTGTCTGTAGGCCAAGTGCAGCAGAACGGCGTCGGTGAGATCCAAGGCGTAGGTATCCGCCAGCCCAAAGACCGTCGGGACGTCAGCCGGGTCCAGGTCGAGGAGGACGATGGGACCGCCGGCAACCTGCGTGAGCTTCTGCGTGGCGAGGGTCGGGTCTTCGCCGTAAACCTTGGTCAGGACACTTTTGGCCTCAAAGAGCACCCAGGGCGATGTGAACCAGCCGGGATGTGCGCGGAGGAGTTGCTCGCACGCCGTTAGGGCAGGGTGTCCGTGCAGCAGGCTGTACACGAGCACCATCGTGTCGAGCCCGCGCTCCAGTGGGAGGCTAGAAGAGGAGATCATCCCCGCTCACCTCCGTGACCTCGGGGGCGCTGGCGGGATTACCCGGTCGGACAGAGAGCCTGGTGGCGAAGATGTCATCCCAGGTGAAACGGGGGCAAGGGCGGATGAGGATACCGTTGTCCGTCCGTTCCAGGATGACGAGGTCGCACAGGCCGAGGGCCTTGGCCCAGTCAGCGGGGAGCTGGATGCGGTTGCCTGGTTCGAGCGAGATAGTCTGGGTCGGGTTCATGGTTCGCTTCCATAGAGCCACGCGAAACGGAGTGTAGTTCTTTCTTCTTGGGACCAGATTCTGCAAGCTGGCATGGCACGTCTTCGGGAACGTGCCTGCTATGGAGATTATAGTTCGGCACGTTCCCATGGGGGAGGTCATCGGGAGGTCAGGGAACATCCTGAAGTCCCTTGGAGAACTCAGGATGTTCCCTAACGCCCGACTCGAGGCAAGGGATGTGGTGTCGTGACGTAAGAAAGGAGAACGGGAAAGTGGCCAGGGACCCTATTGTGTGTAGAAGTTCCCGGTGCGCCTTGTTCTGCGTGTAGACGTCCGCTGGCATCACTTCACCGGCCGTCCCATCTTCGCCAGGAGCTTTTTCAGATCTTCCCAGACCTCTTTCTTCTTATCGGGACTGCGCAGCAGATAGGCCGGGTGATAGGTGCAAAGCACCGGAATCCCCCGGTAATTGTGGAACTGTCCGCGCAATCGGCCGATGCTGAGTGCGGTGCCCAACAGGTTCTGAGCGGCACAGGCGCCGAGGGCACAGATGAATCTCGGCCGAACGAGGTCCAGTTGCTTCTCCAGGTACTCGCGGCAGTTGCCGGCTTCGTGGGGCAAAGGGGTGCGGTTGCCGGGAGGCCGGCATTTAAGGATATTACAGATATAAATATCTTCACGCTTCATGCCGCACGCCGTGATGATGCGGTTGAGCAATTGTCCGGCGGCACCGACGAACGGCCGGCCCGTGGCATCTTCATCGGCGCCGGGTGCTTCGCCGATAAAGCACAGTTCCGCATCAAGCTTGCCTTCGCCGAAGACGGTCTGCGTCCGTGAGACGACCAGCTCGGCGCAGCGCGTACACTGGGCAACAGCTTCCGCGAGAACTTCGAGAGCGGAGCGTCGTTGCTCCACGGTCAGGGCCGCGGTGGCCGGGGG
>JBGQLF010000544.1:0-7022 GCA_041499985.1 Gemmataceae bacterium | reverse complement strand
GGTCGCCCGCACGGCATCCACCACGGCCAGGTTGAGCCGGTCGAGCGCTTCTTCGTCGCCGTCGTTCCGTTCCCGTAGCTCCACCGGTACATAGCGGAAGCATACGATACTGAGTTGTCGGCGACACAAGATCTCGAACGCCGGCGCTTGCTCCAATAGATTCTGGGCCAAGTCTGCCAAGCGACAGCAGCGCGCTACCAGTGCCCGATACCAGCCGACTCCCAGGACCTTGACCGACAGCCAGATTTTCAGCGCCCGAAAACGCCGCGTCAGGGCCAACCCCAGATCGGCGAAGTTGATCTCGTCGGTCGTCGGGGCTACGTCCTGCATGTAGTCCGGGCGAATGGTGAACGTCTCCGCCAAACGCTGCCCCTCGCGTACCAGCACACAGCCCGCCTCGAAGGTTTGGCCGAACCACTTGTGCGGATCGAGCGTGATGGAATCGGCGCGGGCCATCCCGGCGAGCGCGGCCTGCTCCTCGGGGAGCAACACCGCCGGCCAACCGTACGCCGCGTCGACGTGGAGCCAGAGCCGTTCTTCGCGGCACAACTCGGCGACCTCCGCCAGCGGATCGATCGCACCCGTGTTGGTGGCACCGGCATTGACCAGCACGGCCCAGGGCAAACGACCCACGCGCCTATCCTGGTGCACCGCCGCACGCAGAGCGCCCGGCTGCAAACGGAAGTACTCATCGACAGGGAGTGGACGCAGCTGATCCGGGTGCAAGCCGATCACCTTGGCCGCTCGGTCCACAGACCAGTGACGCTGCTGCGAACAGTAGAGAACGGCGTGACCGCGCTCGGCAAACGGCAATGGCTCGCGGGCCACGAGCAGGGCGGTCAGGTTGGCCTCGGAACCGCCGCCGGTCAGGATGCCTTGCGCTTCCGGGGGATAGCCGAGGAATTCCTTGAACCAATCGAGGACGACCAGTTCCACCTCGGTCGGCCCCGCTGCTTCCAGCCAGACCCCGGCGAAGAAGTTGGTGCCGGCGCACAGCCAGTCCCCCAGGACAGAGACAAACGTTGGGGCACTCGGGATAAAGGCCAAGAACCGCGGATGGTTGACCCGGCACGCATACGGGGCCACCTTCTCCTGGAATTCTTGGAGCACCTCGGCAAAGGCCTGGCCATTCTCGGGAGGCGGTTCGCGCAGGAGTCCTTCCAGCTCGGCCCGCGCCGCGGTTCGGCCGATGGGCTGATCGGGCAGGGTACGGAAGTGGCGCAGGACCCACTCCTGCGTCAACGTGCTTAGCTCGTGCAGCGTGGCGACATCGGGATGGGGAAGCGGCTGGGCCAATTCACGGCGTAACGCATCGAGGGGAGAGGGATTGTTCATCAGAGCGAATCGTGACCGGACAATCTCGGCAGGATCAGGTTTCTTCCGTATGGGCCACGCGATGATGCTCTTCAACGTGGTCGGAAGCAATGTGCCAACCGCAATCGTCACAGGTGGTGGCTTTGTCGTAGCAGGGGTCACAGTACAGTGGTCCCCCGTGGAAGAACTGATCCAGGCGGGTTCGCTCTTCTTGGCCGAGGTCGCCGGGGTCGTGCGGCAACGGCAGCTCATCACCACAGCCTTCGCAGTGCCCCCGGTTGAACTGGCTTAGCAGCGGGGCGTAATGGTCATGCACGCCGCGCGGTACCACGCCCTTGCCATTACACAACGGACAGGCCATGCCGAGCTGGGCCGCGATGGCTTTGCGAATGAACGCACTCTTATTCGGGAGCTTGTTGAGAAACTCGGCCAATTCTTCTTCGACCTTGAAGGCGACAACCGCCGTCTTGGGAGGCTTGCGGGACATGGAACACTCCTCGCGCACTGGGAAAACCTTGTTATTTCAGTGTAAGGATCTGGCCGGCTTTTCGCAAGAACGCTCCACGACGCCAACCGGAGTGCACTCCGCCGGACCGTGCTGGGCGGTCCCCGTCCGCTTTCCTCATTCCTCTTTCCGCTGCCACCCGTTATAATCGCACTTGTTCACGTGATTCCGGTTTCCGCCCCGTTTCAGGGTTCTTCCATGCACATCGCTGTTTTCGCCCGGCGCCCAGCCTGGGCACGGTTTCTGGCGTTCCTGGCGTTGCCGTTCTTGTTGCTGCTGCTCGCCGGTTGGCCGGCCCCGGATCTCGCTGCGCAGAACCCCGTCAAGAAGCCACCCAAAGCGGAAGAAGAGGAGCCGATCCGGCCCAAGGCCAAGGCGCCGCCGCGCGCTGAAAAGGAGGAGCCGGTCCGCTCGAAGACCAAGACGCCGCAGCGTGTGGAAGAGGAAGAGCCGGCCGCCAAGTCCAACAAACCCGCCAAAACCGCCGACAAACGAGGCGGCGCCCGCTCGACCGATCTTCTGGCTCAGGAAGCGAAGCGGGCCACCAACTCGGACGCGAAGAAGCTATTTGAGAGCCTCGCCGTGGCCTATGACATGGCGACCCTAACAGGGAACCGGGTCGAGAAGATCGAGCCCGTCCCCGAATACGTGGGCATCAAGCCCAATCTGAAGCGTCCGTTGAGCCTCCAGACCCTGAACATCAAGGGCAGGCCCGGCCGGACATTCCCGGTTAAGCCGGGCGAACTGACCGCCATCAATCATTATGAGGAGATTGCGCTGAGGGAGGTGAACGAGTTCCTCAAGAAAAGGAACCCTCCCAGCCTCGACATGCTCCAGGAAGCCGAGAAGGTCCTGGTGGCAGTAAGCAACTTTCACAAGGGCGCCCTGGAGATTGGTGTGCGCGAAGGGCCGGGCTGGGACACGGTTGAGAAACGCCTTAGCGACCGCTTGCGCGACGTTCAGCTCGAACAGTTGGGCCTCCTGGCGAACTCCAAGGATTGGGAGACGGCGTTCGATCGGGCGACGCAACTTTCGGAACTCTATCCGCAGCAGAAAGAGGTCCAGCTGGCCATCGCCAAGCTGCTGGTCTCGCATCCGCGCCAAGCCCTGGAGAAGGAAGATTACCGGCAGGCTCTGCTGAAGCTGCAACTGCTGGAGAAAATGTTTCCAGATTCTAAAGAGGTCGACACGATTCGCAAGATGCTGAGCGACAAGGCAAGCACCTTCTTGCGTGAAGCCGAAGAGTTGGACAAGAAAGGCAAGCCCAACGAAGCGATCGCCAAGCTCCACACCGCCGCCAGCATCTATCCGCAGCTGCCCAAACTGCAAGATACGCAACTCCGCATCAGCCAGAAGTATCCTATCCTCGGGGTCGGCGTGGCGGAGTTGCCGCAGTTCCTGGACCCGGCCCATGCCTACACCGATTCGGAAAAACAAGTGGTCGAGCTGCTCTTCGAGAGCCTGGTGAAGCTGTCCGTGCAATCTCGGGGCAGCTCGCGCTATGAGCCCGGGGTGGCGGAGCGGCCGCGGCTACTGCCCCTGGGGCGAGCCTTTCATTTGACTCCCAACTCCAAGTGGTCCGATGGTAACCCGGTAACCGCTGCGGACGTCCGCCACACCGTGCAGTTGCTCCGCCAAGCGGATTGGCCCGGCTACATCCCCGAGTGGGCCGAGCTGATGAACCAGCCGCGTGTGGAGGACGATAATTTCCACATCAACTTGACGTTGTCGCGCGGCTACCTGGATCCCCTGGCGTTGATGAACTTCAAGGTGCTGCCGCAAGCCGCCGGCCTGCGCAGCCCGGCCGAATGGATTAAGTTCCAGTCGCATCCGGTTGGCAGCGGTCCGTTCCAGTATGAGGGTCGGTCCGGCGAAGAGATGAAGTTTGTGGCCAATCCGTATTACAGTGCCCGTCCCGGCAAGCTGGGCCTGCCCCAGATTCGCGAAATCAACCTCTTCCAATCGCGCCAGCCGGCGGTAGATTTCCAGGAGGGACGACTCCATTTGCTGCTGGATTGCAGCACGGAACTGTTCAAGGAACTCCAGAGCCTGTCCAACGTGTCCAATCTGAGCTGCAAGACGCTGCCCAGCCGGCGCGTGTACTTCCTGGCCGTCAATCATCGGCGCGTACCGCTGCAAAACGTCAACCTGCGCCGCGCCCTGGCCCATGGCATCAACCGTACAAAGATCTTGGATGAGTGCTTCCGCGCGGGCCTGCCAAAGGTCCATCATGCGCTCAACGGACCGTATCCCGTCGATTCGTGGGCGTACAATCCCAATCTGGAGCCGGACCCCTACAAACCGGAACTAGCACAGACCCTGGCTCTAAAGGCGACCGAAGAGAAGGTGGCGCCCTTGACGCTGAAGCTGCTCTATCCCCAGGAAGACTCCCGGCCCCAGGAAGACTCCCGGGTGCGCAAGGCGTGCGAGCTGATTCGCGAGCAAGTCGCGGCCCTAGGTGCCGGCAGCATTACCCTGGAGCTGGAACCGTTGCCCGCCCACAAGCTGCGGGCCCAGGTCGAGGACAACCAGGCCTACGATCTAGCGTATTATTTTCATGACTACACAAGTGAGGCCTACTGGTTGTGGCCCTTGTTCGATCCCCAGGCAAGAGGACGCGGCGGCCGCAATTACCTGGGCTATGACAACGATGGACCCTCGTCCGCGGAGCTGGTCACGGCGTTCCAAAGCGCGATGAGTCACTGCGACATGGCGGAGGTGAAGCGCTCGACCCACGATATTCACCAGATCCTCTATCAGCGCATGCCGCTGATTCCGCTGTGGCAGCTCGACGTGCATCTGGTCATGGAGAAGAATCTCAAACTGCTCGACGAGAACCAGAGGCCGCTCGCGCTCGACCCGCTCCGGGTCTTCACCAATGTAGAGAGATGGAAGCTGGAAACGAAGTGACGCCGCCGTGGCAGGACGGAAAACCGGCCGCCCAAGAGTATCTTGCCATTTTGCTCGCACCGGTTAAGATGCAGGAAGCATGGTGGGTGTAGCTCAGTTGGTTAGAGCGTCAGACTGTGGATCTGAAGGTCGGGGGTTCGAGACCCCTCACCCACCCTGAGCGTAAGTCTCTTGCCGAACGCAGTTTAAGCGTACCTTCCTAGCCAGCATCTTGGCGCAAAACTCCGGGCTGGCGGGCGGAACGCCAAGCGTTTGCGCTTCGGCGTCCACCAACAGTTGCCCCTTGGCGTCGGCATGCAAGTAATCGCGTGTCGTCTGATACCACTCGGCGACTTGGGGGCGGTTCTGGCCCTTGAGGGGCACATATGCTGACGGCGCCACGTAGTATTCCAGCAGCGCCAGATCACGCTCCGGCTCAGCCACCAGCCGGGCGATGGCACCGCGGTCCAGAATCCGCTTGCCCTGTGTGTACACAATGGGGCGGTCCTCGGTAAACCGAGCGATGTAGCTGATGGCGTTGACCAGCAAGGCTTGGCCCGCTTCGTTCAGCTCGGTGGGCGCTTGTGCGAAGCCGAAGTGCAGCAAGTGTCCTTGCCGCCAGACCCCTGCGGCCCGCGGCGTCTTGCTATTGAGGCCACCACACATCACCTCCAGTTCGGGAGCCTGCTCATGTTCATGGGCATAGGTGCACCAGCCGGGGATCGACTGTCGGGTGGGCTCGCGCGCAAGTGGTAACAAGCTGACCGTGGGCCCCGCCAGCGCGTGCTTCCAGGCTTCCGGAACTTCTAAGGAGACTGTGCGCGTGACATCAATGGGCTGGGGAGTGCGAAAGATCTCGTGGTCGCGTAACCCGTACGCGAAAGGCTCCAGGCAAGTTCAGCCAGCCTTGCCGATGAATTGCCAGGGACCCGCCAAGAGGAGCCCGGCACTATCGAGCAGGACCGTAGGTCGCGACCAGTTCTCGCGCTGGCCCAGGGGAGACTTGCCTTGGCGGGCATCTTGATCCGCCTGCGACCAATCGAGCAAGACCACGTCGGCACTCCGGGCTATGGCCGGGTCGAAGCTGGCGCGGTCTGCTGCGCTTACTTGGGCGAAGTACTTCTTGAGAAAGCTCTCGAAATCGCGAGCCCGGGGGCTGCCACCGGTGCCGACGTACAGAATGCGGAGCGGCAGCACCGAATCCGCAACGGGTGCCGCAGAGGTTCCCAGGCCGACAGTCAGGAGCGCCAGGCAAGCTATCCAAGTTCGCATGGCAATCTTTCCTTTCGTCGAGGGGGTGAGTGGCGATTGTTCCTAGGGCCTTCCCAAAGTGGCCTCTCACATGGAGCTGAGCCAGAGGCGTTCGCCGCACGAACGACGTGGAAATCGCCTCCCAATAATCTACAGGAACGCTAATCGGCTGCCGCGAAGAACGCGAAGTACATGGCGTTGGAATCCACGTCCATGCAGGGTGGGCCAAGGACAATCCGGCCGGCGGGGACCTTCCTGGCGAACACCAGGTAGCCAACATTCGCATCCGCCATCAGCGGGTCATCCGTCTTGAGCTTGTGATCCGTCGGCGCAAACTCTTGCAGCCAGCCCGGCACGCCATGCTGCTTGTAGATCTCCAACGCACGTTCATCCAGAGCAATCAGCACGTAACAGGGCTTGGCCGTGGAAAGAACGATGGCGAAGCGGCCGTCCAGGACCGCCTTGTGCCCCATCCGGGCCCGGAGCAGCGTCAGTCCCGCAAGGGCCTCGGGCAGCTCCTGGACCTTGTACTTGCGATCGCCATAAGGGAGCGCGCCGATCCGTAGACCGTTGGGGATCACTCCGTAGCCCGCATCGTCGCTCGTGACGAAAGGCATGGATTTGGGGTTACCGACGACAAAACTCTTCGGGTCGATGTCGCCGACCTGCAAAAGAGCAAACGGTCGCGAGGCGTCCGGGGCAGACACCAGCATCACGGCCGCGGGAGAGAGACTCAGGTTCAATTTGGGTGCCAGCCAGAACGGCGTGTCGGTCCTCGTGGCTGTCGGTTGGTCCCCAGAGGTCAAGGTGATCGCGACGCAGAAGGGGGCCGCCGGAGTGTCGCTTCCTTTGAGGTAGTCCAGGCTCACGACCCGCTTCGACGGGTGGGGGTTTTCCCAGGTGCCCAGATAGAGCCGGATCTGACTGCCGAAGCCTTTGCCCAACTCGTTCTCGCCCTTCCAGCCTACCTTGCCCCGCGTGACGCCTTTGGAGTTGTCCGTGAACCACCAGTCGCGCACGTCTTTGCCGTAGACGACCGGGACCGTCTCGGTGCTCCCGTCTT
>JBGQLF010000543.1:0-7023 GCA_041499985.1 Gemmataceae bacterium | reverse complement strand
GCGCCAGGCGGGCAAGGCGCGGAAACGTACCACCAAACGTGACTCCTGGAATGCTGGTCTGCACTTCGCCCGTGACGCTACGATACTCGGCCGGGGCCTGCATCTTGGGGTCAAAGGTTTCGATGTGGCTGGCTCCGCCCGAGCAGAACAACAGCACGACCGACGTGTCCTTCACAGTGCTGCCGGCTGTGGCCGCCTGTGCGCGAGCTGCCAGCAGTCCCGGCAGCGTCAGGCTTCCCAAACCCAGGAGCCCGACCTGCAAGAAATCGCGGCGCGTCGTCCCTTCGCAGTCCCGCGCACGGCGATCGGAGAAAAGCGTCAGCATCGGCGGATTCCTTATTTCCGTTCCCGACAGTATCCCGGGCACCTTTCGGCAACCAGCTCGACAGGCTCCAAGGATACCACAGCTCAGGCCCTTGGGGCATGCGGGATTTCATGGAACCTTTTGTCCCGCAGGATTCCAGTCGTTGGTAGCACGCAGTCACTCCACTTCCGCCCACACGACCAACTGAACCGGCGAGTCCAGCGGCATCTCATGGATGCCTACCGCGGTGCGGGTGTGTTTACCCTTGGCACCGAACACGGCGACCAGCAATTCCGAGGCGCCATCGAGTACTTGCGGATGCTGGCGGAAACCCGGACCACAGTGGACGAACCCTTCCAGGCGTAGAATCTGCCTTACTTTGTCGAGATCGCCGACTGCCAGCTTGAGCTGGGCGAGCGCATTGAGGCCGGCCAACCGCGCCGCTTCGTAGCCCTGTTGCACGCTCAGGTCGATGCCGAGCTTGCCCGTGAAGGCGAGGCGGTCGCCCTTCCACGGCAGCTGGCCGGAGGTCACCACGAGATTGCCCGTGCGAATCACCGTGACGTAGGCACCGACGGGCTTGGGTGCCGGCGGCAATTCAAGGTTCAGTTGCCGCAGTTGCTTCTCCACCACGGATTCAGGCATGATGCGATCTCCTGAGGCAAAGCGTGGTCCTGTGGTCACGTTGCGTCGAACGCGGGAAGACCTCCACCGCACCTTATCACGCGCCGTCCGCTTGCGTCCAATCAAATCAGCCAGGGCGCGCCGCGTCCGGAGCTCCCGACTTCCCGAAAGAACAAAAGTGAATCGTGGCATTTTTCAGGCGGCGCGGCCAGAATGAATCCAATTGTGCCAGGTCGTGCTGCCGATTGATCACAGGGAGCTACTCGATGCCGCGCTTGTCTCTGTTTCTGTTCGCCAGCTGGATCTTGCTCACCGCCCTGGACCTCCCAGCCGCGGAGGAACCCAAGACCACACCATCCCGGGACGCGCCCGGCGCCGCCGTCACCCCAGCGGGGGCCAAATCCGTCGAGCAGATTGCCGAGATGGCACGCCAGGCGGTGGTGGTGATCACCAGTCCGGGGCGCGACGGCAAGCGGCAGGGACTGGGCACCGGCTTTGTGGTCGCCGATGGCTTGATCGCCACCAACCTGCACGTGATCGGCGAAGGCCGCCGCATCACCGTGCAATTGGCCAACGGCAGACGCCATGAAGTCACGTCGGTTCATGCGTCGGATCGAGCGCTGGACCTGGCCTTGATCCGCATCGAAGCGCAGAACCTCACACCGCTGGAGCTAGGCGATTCGGACAGCCTCAAGGATGGCCAACCGATCGTGGCCCTGGGCAATCCGCACGGCTTGGCGCACAGCGTGGTCAGCGGCGTGGTGTCGGGCCGGCGCGCGATCGACGGCAGGCCGATGATCCAAATCGCCATCCCGATCGAACCCGGCAACAGCGGCGGCCCACTCCTCGATCTGTACGGCCGAGTTCACGGCCTGCTTACCATGAAATCCCTGGTGACGGCCAACCTCGGTTTCGCGGTGCCGATCAACGCGCTGAAGCCGCTCCTGAAGAAGCCAAATCCCATTCCGATGGCACGCTGGCTCGCGCTGAATGCACTCGATCCTAGCGAGTGGCAGGCGGTGTTCGACGCCCGCTGGCGCCGGCGGGGCGAACGCATTGTCGTCGACGGCGGCGGCAGCGGCTTTGGCGGCCGATCGTTGTGCCTGTGGCAACGACCGGTCCCCGAAGTGCCGTACGAGGTGGCGGTCACGGTTCGGCTGGGAGAGGAAGCGGGCGCCGCGGGACTGGTCTTTCATGCCGACGGCGGCGACAAGCATTACGGCTTCTATCCCAGTGCGGGTCAATTGCGGCTCACACGCTTCGAGGGTCCCGATGTCTTCTCATGGACTATCCTCCAACAAGAGTCGAGTCGGCACTATCGGCCAGGGGAATGGAATACCCTCAAGGTGCGCCTCGACAAGGAGGGCATTCACTGTTATGTCAACGATCATTTGGTCGTGGAGTCGCACGATACCGGCCTGACTTCCGGCAAGGTGGGGCTGGCCAAGTTCCGCGATACGCAGGCCGAGTTCCGAGACTTTCAGGTTGCCAGAGAGATCGCCGTTCCAAAAGTCTCCCTGGAGCTGGTAGCACGCATCACGCGCTCCGTGGAAGACCTGTCTGCACAGGGACCACCCAAGGCGGAGCTCATCGATGGCCTGGTACCGGAAGCGGCGGCCAGCGCGATGGTCTTGCGCGAACGCGCCAAACGCCTGGAGGAGCAGGCCGCCCAGCTGCGTGAGCTTGCGCTGGCCGTGCACCAAAAGCGCGTGCAAAACGAGCTGGTCCAGGCTCTGCAACATCCCGAGGACCAGATTGACTTACTGCAAGCCGCACTGCTGGTGGCGAGGCTGGACAACGAGGAACTCAACGTCGATGCGTACCGCAAGGAAGTCGAACGGATGGCCCGCGAGCTGATGGCGGAGTTCCCCAAGGACGTGGCCGAGACGGCCAAGCTTGCGGCGTTGAATAAATACCTGTTTACGGAACGGGGCTTTCATGGCAGCCGAACCGACTATTACAGCCGCTCGAACAGTTACCTCCCTGCGGTCCTCGATGATCGCGAGGGGTTGCCGATCACCTTGTCGGTCCTCTACATGGAGGTGGCGCGGCGGATTGGATTGAAGATGGTTGGCGTGGCCTTGCCGGGCCATTTCGTGGTCCAATACCTTCCGGCCGAAGGCGAGGGCCAGCTCGTGGATGTCTTTGAAGGCGGTCAGCGGCTCAGCAAGGAAGAGGCGGAGCGAAAAGTACTCGCGATCACCGGCCGTCCCCTGCAACCGGAGCAGCTCGCTCCCGCCGGCAAGCGAGCCATTATCATTCGCATGCTGAGCAATCTGCTGGGGGTAGCTCGGTCCGAAGAAGACGGCAAGGGGATGTTGCGCTATCTGGACGTGCTTTTGACGCTCTCCCCCGATGCCGCCGAGGAGCGCTGGACCCGCAGCCTGCTGCGCTACCAGAACGGCGACCGCCAAGGCGCTCTCGAGGATTCCGACTGGCTGCTCGAGCATCGGCCGGCTGGCGTCAAGATGGACCGAGTCCAAGAATTCCGCCGCCTGTTGACGCGACCGAAACGCTGAGGGATTCTCAAAATGGGGCTCACCTCGGTGATGTTGCTCTATTTGTGGAGGACGGGCCGAACTCGCAGTGCTGCCAAAGCCCGGATTGACCGGTCGTCCGGCTCCTTGTAAGTTGGGGCAGTGCAGCAGTATGGGGATATCCAGGCTTTGACACCGGAGTTGAGAGACGATGGCTACCGGATCTTCCCAGGCGGTGTTTGCGACTCGTGACTATCCCACTTCCGATGGCAAACCCATGGCGGAAACGGATGACCATCGTGACTTGATGGTGGACCTGATTGAGACCCTCAAGGTATATTACTTGGCCTCCGCCTGGGTGTATGTCTCGGGCAATCTGCTGATCTACTACGTGCCGGGGGACAAGCGCCGGCACATCTCGCCGGATGTCTTCGTCGTCCGCGGCGTCGCCAAGCACAATCGGGATTATTACTTGGTTTGGGAGGAGGGCAAGGCCCCAGAGGTCGCTGTCGAGCTGACGTCGAAATCGACGCGCCGCGAAGACCAGGGCCGGAAGATGGTGATTTATCGTGACATTCTGAAAGTGAAAGAGTATTTCCTGTTCGACCCGCACCAGGACTACTTGAAGCCGTCGCTCCAAGGCTATCGACTGAGCAGAGGTGAATATCGTCCGATCAGACCGGTGGCCGGTCGTTTGCCAAGCAAGGTCATGGGTCTGCACCTCGAGGCCGACGGAGGCGTGTTGCGGCTGTACGATCCCGCGGCCGGTCGCTGGCTACCGACGCCTGCCGAGGCCCGCCAAGAGGCGGAGGCGGCCCGGCAACGGGCCGAGGACTTCCGCCAGCAGGCGGAGGAATCCCGCCAGCAGGCAGAGGAATCCCGCCAGCAGGCGGAGGAATCCCGCCAGCAGGCGGAGGAATCCCGCCAGCAGGCGGAGGAAGAGAATGTGCGGTTGCGCCAGGAATTGGCAACTTTGCGGCGCCGGCTCCAGAACGAGGCCTAAGCCGCCTAGGGACCCAACGTGGGTTGCGCAGAGCCACAAAGGGGAGGGTCAGCGGCTCCAGGGAAGCGATAATGGGGAGGTGAGAATGGGTCATTCATCCTTTTCTGAACTGGAAAAAGATGAAAGGCCCCTTTTTCCACGTCCGGGGTGATGTCGCCAGGAGGCTCAACGCCTGTCCGCTCCATGACCGAGCGGCCTTCGCTTGCTCCCTCCTCCCCTACCCGCTGCCCCATCGGCTTGCTTTCCCTAAGGAGCCTCTTGGCACGCGCCGAAAGGACGCCCGCATCAGTCCGCCACCCAGCTCCCGTGGAACCCGCAGGGCACCCGTCGCGGCAGCTGCACGACGGCCACCGGATCGCCGCCGAACTCGTTCGCGTCGAGAACGACGAGGTCGCTCCGATCCAGCTCGCGGTCATAGCGAAGCGCGAGCACCCACCCGTCCTTCTCGGCGGCGTCCGCAGACTTCGGGACGAACACGGGCTCGCCGGGCACGTAGCGGACGCCGAAGTCCTTCGCGACCGACGTACCCGTTTCGACGTCGTAGCAGCGCAGCAGTGAACCTCGAGGCAGGCTCGCCGGCCCGACATCGCCGTACTCAACGGTATAGGCATAGCGATAAGAGCGGCCGTTGCGCCGCTCATCGACGCGCGGGAACTCGACGGGATGGTGGCCAAGCGCCCCCTCCGTAACGACACCGCGCGTGAGGTCGATCTCCCAGCGATACAGGACCGGCGGATCGGCCGCCATGTCTGCCAGGAAGCGGTTGGTGCGAGTCCCGTCCACGACGATGCGGCCGTTCCGCTCGAAGGCGTTGGCCGTGTGACTGAACTGGCACGCGGGCACGTCGAACCAGCGCACCTCGCCGCCCCGCAGCGGCACGACGCCGATGCGTGTGCCCCGCCCTTCCTGCCAGCGGAACGGCAGGCCGTCGCCCCAGTCCTGCACCATGACCGTTGGCGTGTCGAAAAAGACGGCGTGGCGTTCGGTCATCGCGAAGTCGTGCATGAGGCAGGGGGTGCTCACATCGATGGCGCGGCGCTCGACGACCTGTCCCGCACGATCGATGCGGTAGAGCGTCAGGTGGGGACTCGCGAACTGGTAGCCGAAGGCGATGAGCTCGCCCGTGGCGGGGTCGATCTTTCCGTGCGCGGTGAAGGCCGTGTCGATGCCCCCGAAATCGACCGGGCCGACGGTCTCGAGGCGCCGGTCGAGTTCGATCGGCAGGGCCACCTCGACGAAAGAAAGGATGTGTCCGGCGTGGGCGAAGACGTGGGTATTGGACGAGCCGCCGCCGCGGATACCGGCGTCTCGCCTGGTCTTGACATACCGGTTGCGATACCAGCGCGCTTGGCCGGCCTCGAGGCGGACGCCGTGGACCATGCCGTCACCGGCGACAAAGTGGAAGGGGGCTGATCCCGGCCGGGGATTGGGACCGTTCCGCAGGTAGACACCGGTGAGCTGCGGGGGAAGGGTGCCGGCGACCGGGAGATCGTGCGCCGTGATCTCGTCGGGGACCGGCACGAAATAGCCTTCGCGAACGGACGGCTCGGCAGATGATGACATTGGGAGGTCCTTGTCAAAGAGGAGGCGAGGGACGTCCCCGCCGGAAACTCGAGCGGTCGCCAATCTGCTTCGGCGCCTGGGACGGTCTGTGACGAGGGGTTGGGGGGTCGTGAGTGGCCAGGGCTGCCAAGACCCTCCGGACGTCCGCCCTTGACGTTCGTCCCCGAGTAACCGGCAGAGCACGCACCCCAGACCGAACGCTCCGGTTCAGCCGCCGGGCCGGCCTACCGAGACGGAATGCTGTCAGAAACTGTTGGGGCAGGCCCGGTCGGCTGCAGCGCCTGGTTCGGCCCGACCGCGGTGGAACCCTCGGCATAAGAAATGACCTTCCGGCCGCTGCGCTTCTCCTGTTCCTTCAAATCGCGGTAAATGGCTCGCAGATCGTAGTTGAAACGGGCGGCATACGCATCGCGTGTACGCCGGACTTCCTCAACAATCGGGTCGGACCACGTCATGGCTTCTCCTCCATCAGTTCTTCCGGAGTACAGATTACTGGGGCCTTGAACCCCTTGCTTGCGCAGCCGGTTTCAATCTGGGCTCGGATAGTGGCATTGGCCATGTGCCGGCAATTCCAGGTCAAAAGGTACGGAATGCGATGAATCGCCGCGACGGCGATGTGCAGCGCATCATTTCCCGCTTTCGCTGGCACCGCGCCGGCCCGGACAAGTTCTTCCGCCAGTTCCACAGCCTCTTCCTTGATTTCCAGCACGGTCATCGTCGCCAAAAGGTCCAGCCGTTCTCGGGCGGCTTGCGGGTCGCCGTCTCCTGCCTCCTGAAGGACCAATTGCGAAACACAAAGTTCATAATCCTGACGACGTGCATCCCACCAATCATGCGTGATTTGCTGATGCCCCGCAACGATTAGGTCACGGCTGGGACGGCCAGTCAAATAGCTGACGAATGTGGTTTCGATGTAAACGCGTTCCATCATGGCTCATCTCGCCTGAGATGGCCGTGGGCATGGCACCAGGCGTGTCACTTTTTTTCCACGATGCGTTTGAACAATTCAGCTGGCAGTTTCTCCCCTGCCTTCGTCGATTCAATCGAAGCAG
>JBGQLF010000542.1:0-7032 GCA_041499985.1 Gemmataceae bacterium | reverse complement strand
GTAGAACTGATAGGCTGCCAGATACGCTCGGAAAAACTGGGCCGGGCTAAAGAACGCACCGAGGATACAAATGGCGAGGGTGAGGATCCCGACTCTCAGGGCCCCCGTTTGGAGTCGATCGACTTCTACGTGCGGATGCGGAGGAAGACTGCTCATCGCGGCTGCCCTCCTGCGCGGTGGGCCTGAACATCTGGGTTCCACTCCGCACGCATTGCTTCGGTCAGATCCTTCTCGGGAAAGTGCTGGCTCAGCTGGAGAGCGCGAATGTAGGCCACGATCGCCCAGCGGTCGCGCACCGGTACCTGCTCCTTGTAGTCCGGCATCGACCCATAGCCGTGGGTGATCACGTCATAGAAATGGCCGACGGGGGCAGTGCGCAAACGCTCGCTGTGATAGGACGGCGGAGCGGTGTAGCCGCGCTCCACGATCTTGCCGCGTCCCGTGCCGACAGGATCGTGGCAGACCGCGCAGTAAATCAGGTAACGAGTGCGTCCGTTCTCCAGAACCGCGCGCGTCACGGGAAAGGGAAACGTAGCCACATCGTTGGCGTTCTCGGTCGCCGCAGTTGTGAGGGCGACCAACATGGCCCCGAGTGTGACCGGGA
Organism: Gemmataceae bacterium; assembly: GCA_041499985.1. Classification (GTDB taxonomy): domain Bacteria; phylum Planctomycetota; class Planctomycetia; order Gemmatales; family Gemmataceae; genus JBGQLF01. The sequence continues at coordinate 6,428 of JBGQLF010000542.1, read as the reverse complement.
CCAAGGCCGGGATAGCGCCGACGAGGGCTACCGGCTGGGTCCAGTCGCGGCCATCAGGACGGCGCTTGCCGGTGAACAAGTGACGATCGGTTCGTAAATGACCGCGTGCTATGGTGTTGGGAACGAGTGGCCGCGCCGATCGTCCATCCGCAAAGAAGGAACTCGGATCGAACGGCTGATAGCTCGGCTGGACAGCCATTTGCTGTTGGCAGCCGACCAGGAGGAGGAAACCGATTCCGGGCCCCCCCAGCCGCAAAACCCAGGCCAAACTGGATCGCACTCGTTTCATATCTGCCTTGCGCTTGGCGTGGCGACCGGCTCGCGTTCCCGAGTCGCGCTGCCACTGTCCTCGTGGGGCACTTCCAGAACTTCTCCCTGCGGATGCAGGCTGACCAGGAACTCGGCGGTTGCCCTGCGATCGAAGTGGGGATCGGTTGCCTCGATGCACAAGAAGAACCGGTCTTGTGTCGCCCGGGCGAAGCGTGCCACGTTGAACACCGGGTGGTGCGGTTGCGGCAAGCCGTTGAGAAACAACATCCCCAATAGAGCCGCCAACGCGGCCACCAACACCATCATTTCGAACGCGATAGGGATGAAGACCGGCCAGCTGTTGTATGGCCGGCCGCCCACATTGAGTGGATAGTCCACTGCCATGGTCCAGTATTGCATGAGGAAGCCCGCCCCCGCACCAACCAGACCGCCGATCAACACGACTGCGGGAAGGCGCGTGTGGGGCAGACCAAGCTCCGTGGCCAGACCTTCAACCGGGTAGGGCGTGTAGGCATCCAGGTCACGGTAGCCCGCTTGCCGGGAGCGACGCGTCGCCTCCAGGATTTCCTCGGGGGTCTCGAATTCCACCATCAGGCCAAAAATCGGCAAGCGTGACCTCATCGTCCCTCCTCGGGCGCGTGCGCGCCCGGCAACAGACGCCGCATCTCGGCCATCGAAATCAGCGGTAAGAAACGGACGAATAACAGGAACGCGACGAAAAAGAGTCCAATCGAGCCGAAATAGGTCAGAAAGTCCCAGATGGTAGGCTTGAACATGCCCCATGCCGAGGGGAGAAAATCGCGATGCAGGCTGGTGGTGATAATCATGAAACGCTCCAGCCACATACCCACGAGCACGAGGAAAGACACGAGCAGGAGCACCCCCTGGTTGCGGCGCATGGGCCCCAGCCAGAGGATTTGCGGGACGATGGTGTTGCAGAACAGGACGCACCAGGCGACGAGCGTATACTGCCCGAAGCCAACCAGGCGGTTGTAGTAGACATAGTGTTCAGCAGCCTTGCCGCCGTACCACGACAGGAACTGCTCGCTCAAGTAGCCGTAGGACGTCAGCAGGCTGGTTGCAAGCAGGATCTTGCCCATGACGTCGAGGTGGTTCACGGTAATAAACTTTTCCAGACCGTAGAAGATGCGGATGGGAATGGCCAGCAGCAAAACCATCGCGAAGCCGGAGAAAATGGCTCCGGCCACGAAATAGGGCGGAAAGACAGTCTCGTGCCATCCCGGCACCAGGGAGCTGGCGAAGTCGGAGCTGACGACCGAGTGCACCGACACGACCAACGGTGTCGCCAGCCCGGCGAGCAGGAGGTAACTCATTTCGTAACGCTGCCAATGCCGGGCCGAGCCACGCCAGCCTAGCGCTAACATGCCGTAGGCGATTTGGGCCCGCCGGCTGCTGGCGCGGTCGCGCAGCGTGGCCAGGTCGGGCACCATGCCCAGGTACCAGAACATCAGCGACACGAGGAAGTAGGTACCGACCGCGAACACATCCCAGACCAGGGCGCTGCGGAACTGCGGCCAGATACCCATGGTCGCGGGATAGGGGAGCAGCCAATAGAAGAACCACGGGCGGCCCAGGTGCAGCAGGGGGAACAAACCCGCACACATCACGGCGAAGATCGTCATCGCCTCGGCAATGCGGTTGATCGAGGTCCGCCATCGTTGGTGCAGGAGCAGCAGGATCGCGGAAATCAGCGTGCCGGCGTGCCCGATCCCGATCCACCAGACGAAATCCGTGATCGCGAACGACCAGGCCACTGGAATATTGATGCCCCAGATGCCGACGCCGTACGCAAGCAGGTAAGTGACGACGGCCAGAAGAAGGAGCAGCAGGGCGGCGTTGAACGTGAAAATCCCCAGCCAGGCCGGATGCGTGGGGCGGCACAACACGATCGAACTGATCGTCTCCGTAATGCTGGAGAAGTCCAGCCCGGGCGCCAGGTAGTTCGGCTGACCGTCGGAACGGTAACCCGCTTGCGCCTGGGCCGAGGTCCCTCGTGTGTCCGTCGCCATCTCACTCCCCTTCAAGCTCCGGATTGGGGTTCCGCAGAGCAGCCAGATAGGTCGTGCGTGGCTCGGTGTTCAAGTCGGCCAGCAAAGCGTAATGGAGCGGCGAATCCTTGCCGCGTTTGACCTGGCTCTCGGGATCGTTGATGTCGCCGAAGACAATCGCCCCGGCCGGACAGGCCGCCTGGCAGGCGGTCAGAACCTCGCCATCGGCGATCCGCCGACCTTCGACTTGCGCGTCGATCTCCGCGTGCCGGATGCGCTGCACGCAGTAGGTGCACTTTTCCATGACGCCGCGAGACCTTACCGTCACGTCCGGGTTATATTGCATCCGGACCGTTGGTGTCCGGTAATCGCTGTACGCCAAGAAATTGAACCGCCGCACCTTATAGGGACAATTGTTGGAACAAAACCGCGTGCCCACGCAGCGGTTGTAGACCATGTCGTTCAGCCCTTCCGCGCTGTGTACCGTGGCCTCCACCGGGCAGACGTACTCACACGGGGCGTTCTCGCAGTGCATGCAAGGCACCGGCTGAAAGTAATGCTCGGTGGGATTCTCGGCGGGCCCCCGGAGATAGTGATCGACACGCAGCCAATGCATCTCGCGTCCGAAGGCAACCTGCTCCTTGCCGACGACGGGGATGTTGTTCTCGGCCTGACAGGCGACCACGCATGCTTTGCAGCCCGTGCACGCGGTCAGGTCGATCACCATCCCCCACTTGTGCTTCGGAGGCTGGTAATCGAACGGCGGATACAGCGTCAAGGGCTTGCGGGCCCGCGCAGTTTCTTCGTGAAGAGGATCCTTCTCGCGCTCGAGCGCGAAGCGGGGCTCGGCGCGGTACTCGTCGAGAGTGCCGACCCGGACGATCTCGCGGTTCTCCATCAATTGGTGCTGTTGCGTGCAGGCGAGCAGGTAGCGCTCACCCGTTTTGCGGATGCTCAAACTGGTGGCGAACCAGGGGTGGTCGGAGGTGCGCAGCTCATAGGCGTTGAAGCCGACTTTCTGGCCGGCCGTCCCGCCTACTCTGCCGGCAAACTCTCGGCCATAACCCAGGTAAACCGTGACTGACTGATCGGCGTGTCCCGGCATGATCCAGACCGGCGCCCGGACCTTGTGCCCGTGAACTTGCAGCTCGACCACATCGACGTAATAACCGCCGTGCTCGCCGCCGTGGGCATAGCTTCCCAGCCCCACGCCGAGCTCCTTCGCCGTCTTCGGGCTCATGATGGCCGCATTATCCCAGGTGAGCGTCGTGATCGGTTTGGGCAGTTCTTGGAGCCAACCGTTGTTGGCAAAGCGACCGTCGTAAATCGTCGGGTCGGGTTGAAAGACGACCTCCCATTCCGGGGCCTGCACCTCTGCCCCCGTCGGCGCGGGACCGCCCGCGGGTCGCGGTCCCGCGCCTGGCAGGTGCTTTTCCCAGCCCTGCTTCAAGGAAACGGCCTGGTGCGCGAACGTCGTGCCGGCCACGACCCCATCGTGGATCGCTGTTTGCCAGAACTCATCGAAATCGCCCGATCGGCCGTGGCGTTCCCAATGTTGGTGCCAGTACGCGCGGACTAGCTCATAACCTGGGACCTGCATGCGCTGGGTAAGCACCGCCACCACTTCCTGAGCGGAGCGGCCGCCGTAGAGCGGTTCGAGGAGGGGTTGCACAATCGTCGCCGTCCCATCGAAGGCGCGGGTATCGCTCCAGGCTTCTAGATAATAGGCCTCCGGAAGATGCCAGTGACACTGGCGCGACGTCTCATCCTGGAAGAGGCTCAAGTGGACGCGCAGGGGCACTCGCTGCATCTGCTCGGCGAAACGGAAGTCAACCGGTGCGTTGAACACCGGATTGCCACCCAGGATGACCAGCATCTCGACGCGTCCCTGGGCCATGTCCTGCACCAGCTCGTGCAGCGATTGAATCTGGTTCACCGGCCGCTGTTCAATCGGAGCGGTGTGCAGGACCGTCTTGCCGACGTTGCCGAGGTGATGATTCAGGACGTGGACAAGCAAGTGAACCGCGGCGGGCTGGCGGTCTCCCGCCAGGATGACACACCGTCCGCGATGCTGTTCGAGATCCTTGGCGACGGCGGCGACCCACTTCTCCCGAGCGCCAGAGACCCCGGTGACCGCGCCTCCGGGAAGCACGCCCAGCTTGGCCGCGATGGACCGGGCCAGGACTTCGATCTCCCCGGCCCGCAGCGCCAGGCGGTGGTCGGCCTTCGCCCCGGTGCTCGTCAGCGTCGTCTCCACCATGTACAGCCGATTCATCTGCGCCTGCTTGGCCTCCGCATCGCCGGTGCGCACACGGCGCCGGGCCATGAAGTCGGCGACATAGCGGAGATTGCCGGGGCCACAGGTAAGAAAATCGGCATCCAGGGACAAGACAACGTCCGCCGGGCGGAAATCGTAGTACGTGTTGACGGCTTCGCCAAAGGCCAACTCGGCACCGCGGTGGGCGGCGTCCCGGTTGATCGGCTCGTACTGGTGCCATTTCGCCTCCGGGAAAACTCCAAGGAGGTCGTGCAGCTGCTGGCCCAGGGTCGGCGAGAGGACGCTCTCCGTCAGGATGCGCAGGCCCGCCCCGCGGCGCTGCCGCTGCTGCCCCAGCGCCATGCCGATCGCAGGATGGCCCTTCACCGGCAGTTCGCCGAAGGCCGCGTCCCAGGTGCTCGTCTGCCCGGTGATCGTGACGGTCTGGGAGCGATCCGGATCGTAAAGCGTCAGGATCAAGGCCTGGTGGAACAGGTCGGTGGCCCCGAGGCTGGCCGGATGCTCGGGATTGCCCTCGATTTTGGTCGGCCTTCCCATGTGGCTTTCGACCAGGAGGCCAACCCCTGCGCCACCGAGTGTCATGGCGGTGGCAAAGAACAAAGGCTTTCCCGGGATCACCTCTTCAGGTGCCCGCACATAGGGGGCAAAATGGATGGGAGGCGCTGGCCGGATGGAACAGCCGGTCAGACCGGCCAGGGCCAGGGAGGCGCCCATCAGCGTGAGAAACTGCCGCCGGCTCAAGGCATCCGGCCAGACCGAGGCCTGCTCGGGGAACTCGCGCCGCATCACTTCTTGAAACGCTTCGGTGCTGGCCAATTCCTCCAGGGTTCGCCAGTAGCGCTGGCCTTGGACTGTCCCAAGACGCTCCTGGAAGGAGGCAACCGAGGCCGCTAGATCTTTGCGCGTGTTCATCGGTGGCACACTGAGCAACTGGTAAGGCTGGCCGAATCCTTGACCTGATACTCCTGCACGAGCCGGCGCCCGAGATCGAGTTGGTCAGGCGGGTGCTGCCATTTCCTGTCGAAGACCGCCTGCCGCGGCCGAATTTCGCGCTCCGGGTTGCGATGGCAAGCCAGGCACCATTCCATCAACAGGGACGGCACCTGATACGTGAACGGCATTTGGTCGATGCGTCCATGGCACGACGTACAGCCGATGCCCTTGTGAAGGTGAATGCTGTGATCGAAGTAGACAAAGCCCGGGAGGTTATAAACGCGACGCCAGTGGAGCGATTGCCCCGTGCGGTAACTCTCGCGGACGGGTGCCAGCATGTCACTGCCGACCCAGATCTGCGAATGGCAATTCATGCACGTCTTCGTGGACGGCAATCCTGCAAAGGAAGAGTGTTCCACGGAAGTATGGCAGTAGCGACAATCAATCCCGAGGATGCCCACATGGTGTTCATGACTGAACGGGACGGGCTGCGGGATGACGACTCCGCTGTCGGTTCCATACGAGGACCGGGTGAACACCAGGCCGATCCAACAGAGGAATGCCCCGAGGAGCAAGGTTCCGAAGATGCTCACGCGGGAGAGGGCATTCGAGCTGGGAGGAAAGATCTGAGGCATCAGCGACTCTGGCTCGATGGCGAACAGCTCCAGGCCAACGCAACCTCCGCTGCAAAGGCGGAGCTAGCTGTTCCGGATCCTGTGCATTTGCCGTGCCGCAAAGCCAATCGTTTAGCCCTGAGCACTCGGGCGAGCGCGGGCGCCGCGCTCGCCCGAGTGCTCAGGGCTAAACGGTAGCGGATTTTTACCCACTGGTACTGGGAAAAGAATTGCTCGTGCCCGTGCGGTGGGTTGCCGCCTTGGTCACTCCCCATAGTTATCCGGGCGCGCCGCGTAACGCAAAGAGGCCTCTACGCCTTCCGG
>JBGQLF010000541.1:0-7038 GCA_041499985.1 Gemmataceae bacterium | reverse complement strand
CTCTCTTCCTGGGACTTATTTAGTGTCACGCAGCCACAAGCGAGGACGCTTGTGGCTACGAGCCGACAACAGCTCCCTGGAACTTGCGCCGTCCAAACTGAGCAACCCCGCGCTGGACTTGAGCGGTACTCAGGAGCACTGTGTGCTCGTCCCGGTAAAGAGGAGTGCCGATGTGCGGTGCTAGTGCTTGCCACAACTGTCCCCGCGCACCAGTCGTCTCCAACAGAAAGTAATCGGTTCCCTGTGCCAGAATCCGCTCCAGCCGTGCCTCCCAGTTGGCATACAGCTGGGGGACAAAATGGCTGTCTTCCAGCAACTCGGGCGGGAAAAAGAACCCGCGTGTATCCACATAGCTCTGAGCACGTTCGCCCAACCGCCAGATCAGATAGGCGCCGTAGTCCGGAGGACTGAAGAAGCGTCCGCCAAGCCCCTGGGTTTCGATCCAGTCCACGGCCGCTACGGGCCACTCGGACGCATTTTGGATCGGCATCCGGCGAGCCAGCGGTGGGATCAGGGAAATCAGTGCGAACACCGACGCCGCCACTATCGGCCAGAACCACTGCCAGCGCAGGAGTGGACTGCGGAACGCCAACTTGCAGAACCGGTCTACCCGCCACACGGCGAGCCCCAACCGCAGACAAACGGCATGGGAGATCGTGCCGGCTGCCCGGTTGGCCCGGCGCGCTTCGCGGAGCCTCGCGCCCAGGCAACGCAGCAATTCCTTGGCGTGTGGCACTCCCAGGGCCAGCATCACCAGCAGCCAATCCTGTACACTGCGGACGGCAATACTTCCAAGCAGCGCCAGCCCGGCCAGCAAGGCCACTTCCCAGAGGCGATACTGGCGAAACCGCAGTACCAGTGTCACGAGGACGAGGCCGGCGACCAGGTAGACCAGATTGGTCGCGTAGGGCGGCACGAGCGCGAAGGTGTGCAACGGTTGCATTTCGCCAAAGACGCGCATGATGGGGTGCGCCAGCTCGGGGCGGAACGGATAGGCGAGGCGTTCGAGCGGGTCGGGGCTGACGAAAGTCGCTGCCAAGCCCAGACCACCGATTCCCGTCAGCCGCCAACAAGCGGCTTGATCCAAGGAAGGATTGAGCCGGATCCAGCGGTTGAGCCACTCCCAGAGAATGGCTCCTACCAGCAACGCTTGCCCGACGATCACGCCGGGATGCAGGTTGCTCCAGAACAGCATGGCCACCGGCAGGAAGACGCTCGAGGGGCGTCGGCCTACACAATGGTCGTGCAGCCAGCCCCAGACGAGGAGCAGACCAATCGTGGTGCCATAGAGTGGGCGCAAGTTCCAGGCCAGAGCGAGCACCGGGATCGCGGTGAGCAAGGCCAACGCCCTGCCGTAGCGGTGGACCCCTTCGCGCTGAAGACGCCAGCAGAGCAGGACAGGCGGCGTGGTTACCAGCAGCAGCTTGACCAGCTTGAGCCCCCCGTAGCCGAGGCTGTTCCAGACGGTCCACAGGATGACTTCATAAAGCCATTCGAAATCCGGAGGGCGCTGCCCGTTGATCGTGTAACTGAAGGTCTCCACAGGCCGCAGCTGTCCGGTGTTCAGGATCACGCCGCCGGTGCGCACCTGCCAGGTGTAATCGAGATCGCCAAAGGGAGAAAAATAGTTGACCGTCAACAGGAGGATGAGAGCGAGACTCAAGGCGCTCGGAGGTTGCTTCCACGGAGAACACCTAGGCATGGACAACGCTCTCCACCCGTTCGAGCCGGGCGACGCAATGGAGTGCCCGGCCAAAAAGGACGTGTTATTCAACGTAGCCACAAGCGTCCTCGCTTGTGGATTTGGACCAGCCCACAAGCGAGGACGCTTGTGGCTACGATCCGACAACAGGTCTCTGGATCCCGCACTAGGGATCAAGTACCCAATCCGTTTGCCACACGGTTCAACGGATGCGTTAGCACTTTCGTCAGGACGCTTTCGCCATGCCCAGCATGCTCAGGAAGAAGCTGCCATAAATGGTCTGCACGCCGAGCACCATGGTCGTGAAGCCCCACAAGGCATAACGCATCGTCGTGGTCACGTCGAGCGGTCCCAGGTTGCGCCCATACCACTCGTGGACCAACCACCCGTTCAGCCCCAGCCCGAGGAGCAGCAACACCGCGCCGGCGAGCAAGCCACGTTCGAGATTGAGGTAGTCGAAGATACGCAGCGAAAACGTATTGGGTGGCAAGAGTTTGCTGGTCCAGCCGTAAATGCGGGCGTAGGCCCACAGCCAGAGTGTCTGGTAACCGAGCTGCACACAGAGGGCGCCGAGCAGCATCGTGTGCACGTCCAGGCGGACCGTTCCCACCCAACGCGGCCCCGGTGTCAGCCAGGCCATGAGCGCCAGGCCGACGGCGAGCAGCGCTCCGGCCGGGATCAAGTACAGCCAGAGCGGACACATCAACAACAGGAAACGCAGATGCCGCCAGCCGTCGCGGAAGCTGCGCAGGTGCGGCGGCCGATCGCGCCCATCGGGACGCAGGACCGTCGGCACCTCGCTGATCTTCTGCCGCTTCAGGCACGCCTTGACGACCATCTCGCTAGCGAACTCCATACCCGGCGTGCGCAACTCCAGCTGGGCGTAGGCATCCTTGCGGAACGCGCGCAGCCCACAGTGGGCGTCATGGATGGGGGTATGGAAGAAGAAATTCAGGATTCCGGTCAGCAACGGATTGCCGATGTAACGGTGCAGCCAGGGCATCGCTCCAGGCTCGATACTGCCCTGGAAGCGATTGCCCATCACCAGATCGTCGCCCTGGCGCAGGCGTTCGACAAACGGATCCAGATGCGCGAAATCGTACGACTCGTCGGCGTCTCCCATGATGATAAAGCGGCCGTGGGCTCCCGCGATGCCGGCTTGCAGGGCGCTGCCGTAGCCGCGGCGGTCGACGTGCACCACCCGCGCTCCGTGCGCCTGAGCAATTTCGGGCGAACCGTCCGAGCTGCCGTTGTCGGCCACGATGATCTCGCCCTGTACACCTAACTGACGCAGTCCTTGCTGCGCCTCGTCCACGCAGTGGCCGACGGTGCGGGCCTCATTAAGGCACGGCATGACCACGGAGACTTCAACGTCCGAGTCCTTGTCGACAACCGCTCGATCCGGGGACTCGCCAAGCGCTACGGACATGAGAAGGGCCTCTGAGATAAACTCTGCCCGGCACGTTCCGGGGAGGAGCTGAACGGCGGAGCGTTGAGGGAGTTTCGTTTGACACAACCATAGGTCAGGAGATGGGGCTGGGCAAATGGCCAGGTCAATTCTGGCGGGATCCGGGGCAGCAGTCCCGCTCAGCTTGCGGGACCTGCCGCCAGTTACCGATCGCAGCGTAACGGATTACTTCACCTCCCAGAGTTGTTCAGGCTCTCGGCGGAACCTCTTTGCTTTCTTGTTCTGTCGTCTATTTTCGCAAAAACAGTAGCTCATGCCATAGACGCAAAAAACCCGCTGATATATACTAAGTATATAGCGGTCGCGAAGCGGATAATGGGTTCGACTCAAGGCCGGTCTGCAATGTCGCAGTCGTGAATGAGGCAGTCCCTTGACCTGGAAACGTTGGCTACTCTTGGTGGCGCTGCTGGCCTCTGTGGCCGTGGCTCTGGGCTTCTTCTCACCGTTCCGCCATCGGCCGGAGATGCTGAACCTGTACGGAGTCGTGGAGATCCAGGAGGTTCGGCTCGGCTCCAAGATTGGGGGCCGGGTGGACAAGGTGGAGATCCTCGAAGGCGCCCTCGTCGAGCCGGGACAGGTCCTGGTGACGTTTGAGGTGCCGGAGTTGAAAGCTCAACGGCAACAGATGCAGGCTCGGCTGGGAGTGGCCGAGGCGGACCTGGAAAAGGCTGAAAACGGACCGCGTCCCGAGGAAAAAGAAGCGGCACACCGCGCCCAGGAGTCGGCCGAGGCCCGTGCCAAGCGTCTCCGGGTCAGTATGCAGGAAGAACTCCGCGCCGCCGAGAGCGAACTGAAAAGCGCGGAGTTCGAAACGCAACGGGCGCGCAAGGACTTCGAGCGCCTCGAGAGCGTCTTCCGCCAGGGCGGTGCCACACGCACGGAGTACGATACCACCCGAACCACCCTCGACCGAGCTCAGGCCGCAGCCCAGGTTGCCAAGGCGCGTCTCGAATTACTGCGCGTCAGCCGGCCGGCCGAGATCGAGGAAGCCGACGCCGAGGTCCGGCGTGCCCAGGCTAATTACGAGCTACTCAAGAACGGCACCCGGGAAGAGGACATCACGGCGGCTGCCGCGCGTGTGGCGGAGGCGCGCGGCAAGCTCCGAGAACTCGACGTCAATCTGGAAGAAGCGATCGTACGCGCCCCCGAGCGGGCCGTGGTCGAAGTGGTGGCCGTCCGCAAAGGCGATCTGGTGGCGCCCAATCAGCCCGTCCTTCGGGTCCTGCGCGCCGCGGACCTGTGGGTGAAGGTGTACGTGACCGAGACCGACCTGGGCAAAGTCCGCCTCAATCAAACGGTTACCGTGACCATCGACAGCTATCCCGACAAGCGTTTCACGGGCAGGATTATCCAGATCGCCTCCGAGAGCGAATTCACGCCGCGCAACGTGCAGAGCGCGGATGAGCGCCGGCACCAGGTCTTTGGCATCAAAGTGCGGGTCGAGGACTCGGAGGGCGTCTTCAAATCCGGCATGGCGGCGGCAGTCCTGGTGCCCTTGGCAGAGTGAGTGTCTGTGTCGCAAGCTCCTCGCCCCCGCTTCGGGGGCGAGGGGAGCCTGAGAATATGAGTACAACGCCATTGGAACAGCGACTCACCACTCACCCCTCGCCCCTGCCCCCTCACCCCTCACCCCCCAACGTCATCGAGGTGCGCGATGCCACGATCCGCTTTGGCACTTTCACCGCCGTCGATCGCGCCAGCCTGATCGTCCGCCGGGGGGAAGTCTTTGGCTTGCTCGGCCCCAACGGCTCCGGCAAGACGACGTTGATCCGGGCTCTGTGCGGTCTGATTCCGCTGGCGGAAGGCTCGGCGGTCGTTTTGGGCCGCGATGTGCGCCGGGATGCCGAGCGGATTCGCGCTGAGATCGGCTACATGTCGCAGAAGTTCTCGCTGTATGAGGATCTGACCGCCCGCGAGAACATGGATTTCTACACTGGTATTTATGGTTTATCCGCCGCCGACGCCCGGATGCGCAAGGCGGAGCTGGTCGAGCAAGTTGGCCTGGGACCGTACCTGGATCGGCGCGGCGGCCGACTGTCGGGGGGCTGGAAGCAACGGCTGGCTCTGGCCTGTGCTCTGCTCCATCGGCCACGCCTCGTCTTCCTCGACGAGCCCACCGCGGGTATCGATCCGGTGGCGCGGCGGGATCTGTGGGACTTGTTATTCCGCCTGTCGGCCGAGGGGATCACGCTGGTCGTGACCACGCACTACATGGACGAGGCGGAACGCTGTGCTCGTGTCGGCTATCTCTACCTGGGGCACCTGTTGGCCTGTGGCACGCCCCAGGAATTGAAGCGTTTGCCGGGCGTGAATCCACCGGGGACCCGTCGCCTGGAGATCCTCGGCTCCGAGACGTCGGCGCTGCTAAACCGCCTGCGGCAGCAACCCGGCGTGCGCCAGGCGACGATCTTCGGCCAGGCGATCTACGCGCTGGTCGACGCCGACCGTTCCCTCGCCGACCTGGGTCTGACCGGCCTGGAGGTCCATCCCACCGAGGCGAGCCTGGAAGATGTCTTCGTCGCCCTGTCGCGGGCGCAGGTGAATAACAATGGTCAGTAGTCAGAAGACAGAGGACAGAAGACAGAGGACAGAGGGAGGAAGGGCATTGCTCGAAGATAAGATCCAGCACGCTCAGCCTGTCCTCTGTCTTCTGTCCTCTGTCCTCTGTCTTCTGTCTTCTGTCCTCTGTCCTCTGTCCTCTGTCCCGTTGGAGATGATCATGCCCGCCGGAAACACGCTCCAGCGCATCGTCTCGGTGGCACGTAAAGAAGTGCTCCACATCTTCCGCGATCCGCAGACGCTGTTTTTCACGTTGTTTGTGCCGATCATGGAGATGTTCATGCTCGGCTACGCCATCGATACCAATGTGCGTCATGTCCGCACCATGCTCCTGGATCAGGCCCTCACGCAGGAAAGCCGAACACTCGTGCAGCGTTTCGAGAACTCGGAGGATTTCCAAATCGTGGGCAAGGTGTTCACCGACCGCGAGCTGACGCAAGCGCTCGTGGCCGGCAAAGCGCGCATCGGCATCAAGATTCCCGAAGACTACTCGCGCCGTTTGCTGGCGGGCGAGACGGCTCAGATCCTGATCCTGGTAGACGGCTCGGAATCGAGCGTGGCGGCCGAGGGGGTCAATGTCGGCAACGCCATCGCTCTGCGCGAGTCGCTGGCGATGGTCCTGGGCGGCAAACCGCTGCCGATCGAGTCGCGCCCGCGGATCCTGTTCAATCCCGATACGCGCTCGGCCAACTTTTTCATTCCCGGTCTGCTCGTGGTCATGTGCCAGATGATGGCGATCATGCTGGCGGCCAACGCCATCGTCCGCGAGAAGGAGAACGGCACCCTGGAACAGCTCTTCATGACACCGGTGCGTCCTGGCGAGCTGATCCTGGGCAAGCTGGCGCCGTACTTGGTGCTCACGTTCGCGGAGTTCTGCGGCATTACTTTCTTGATGCGTACTGTCTTCGAGGTGCCAATCCACGGCTTCTTCGTGACGCTGCTGACGCTGGCGTTACCGTTCTATCTGGCGATGCTCGGAGTGGGCCTGGCGATCTCCACGCGCGCCAATACGCGCGAAGCCGCCGGCCAGATGGCGATGGGCACCGTGTTGCCGTCCATCTTCCTTTCCGGCTATGTCTTTCCGATCGACTCGATGCCGTGGTTCTTCTGGTATGTGGCCCAGGTCGTTCCCACCACCTGGATGATTGACGCCGCTCGCGGCGTGATTCTGCGTGGCGCCGGCTGGCCGGAGCTGAAGCTCCATGCGCTGCTTCTCACCGCGACCGGCATCGGCATGCTGATCCTGAGCTCGTTTTTGTTCCGTAAGCGACTTGCTTAGTACGGTGGCGCCGAAGAAAGTTTAGCCGCG
>JBGQLF010000540.1:0-7038 GCA_041499985.1 Gemmataceae bacterium | reverse complement strand
GATCCGTATGGTTGGCGCGACCGCATCCGCGATCCGGCATCATCGGAGGACGCAAGGGCGCTGGCGGAACTGGCCCGAACGGTGCCGGTGAGCGGGCCGTCGGTCCCGCTACTGCTTGCACTTGCAGAGCGGCTCGGGGCCGCGGGAGGCGATGCGCCAGCGTTCCTGAAGCGGGTGCAGACAGGGCATCCCGCCGATTTCTGGGCCAACTTGATCCTCGGTGATGCGTTGCTCGCGGCCGCGCCTGTGGAAGCAGGCGGTTATTACCGTGCGGCACTGGCCAGCCGGCCGGACGCAGCCGTTGCCTACACTGCCCTAGGGGATGCACTCAGAGCGCAGAACCTGCGGGACGAGGCCGATCGAGTACTACCGCCGGGCAGTGGAGATCGACCCACAGTACGCCAGAGGCCACACGAACCTGGGCAACATCCTCAATGATGCGGGCCGGATCGATGAGGCGATGGCCTGCTACCGCAGGGCGCTGGAAGTTGATCCCACCTATGTGTGGGCCCACTTCGATCTGGCGAACACGTTGCGAGATACGGGGCGGATCGATGAGGCGCTCGAGCATTACCGGCAGTATCTCGCGGTTGACCCGACCCACCCGTACGTTGCGCACCTTGTGCGAGCCGACCAGGTCCGCCAGGGACGAGGTGAGGAGCTGCGCCAGGAGTGGAAGAAAGAGCTGGAGGCTGATCCGCCCGGACATGATGCCTGGTTCGGATACGCCGAGTTGTGCCTGTTTCTCGAACAAGAAGATGAGTACCGGCGGGCGCGGCAGGACTTGCTCCGTCGATTCGGGGCCAGCAGCGACCCATACGTCGCGGAAAGAATGGCCCGAACGATCCTGTTGTTGCCTGCCGCGGAGGATGAATTGCGGGCCGCGGCCGCCCTCGCGGAGCGAGCTGTGGCCGCCAAGGCGACCACAGCCCAGTGGATCTACCCGTACTTCCTCTTTGCCCAGGGGTTGGCGGAGTACCGCCAGGGTCGCTTCGACAGTACGATCTCCATCATGAGAGCAGACGCGGGTACGGTTATGGGGCCAGCTCCGCGCCTTGTGACTGCAATGGCCCAGTATCGCAAAGGACAAGAAGAGGAGGCACGCCAAACGTTCGCAGCAGAGATGATTCGCTTCGACTGGGGTCTGGCTCATGCCATCAGCCGCGATCACTGGATCTGGCATGTGCTCCGTCGCGAGGCGGAGACCATGATCTTCCCTAACACAACGGCGTTCTTGGAAGGAAAGCATCAGCCTCGGGACAATACTGAGCGCCTTGCTTTGCTTGGGATCTGTCAATTCAAAGATCGAACCAGCGCATCGGCTCGATTGTATGCGGATGCGTTTGCGGTGGACCCGACGCTTGCGGACGACCCTCGGTCCCGGCAGCGCTACAACGCCGCCCGGGCCGCCGCCCAGGCCGGCTGCGGCCGGGGTACGGACGCGGCTGGTTTGGAAGAAACGGAGCGGGCGGGTTGGCTGAGACAGGCGCGGGATTGGCTGCGGGCCGACCTGGCCGCCTGGGTTCGAGTACTCGACAGCAACCCCGCGGCTCGCGGGGAGGTTTGGAAGGCGCTCACACTCTGGCGGGTAGACCCCGACCTGGCGTGCGTGCGCGACCTGGGCGAGTTGGACAAGGTGGCCGCGGACGAACGAAAGGAATACCTCGCGCTTTGGGGGGAAGTGGCCGCTGTAATCGCCCGCACCGAGAAATGACGGGCCGATTCGCCGCTGCGAGCGACGACATCATCCGCCTTCCTAAGGCCTCACGGCCGCATTTTCGAGCCGAGAACAAGATCGCGACCTTCCAGAAACCGGGTTTCCTGTCCCGCCAGGCGCCCACTCACCACGCTTAGCGATGGCAGTGGGAGCTGCCAGGGGTTGGAGTGACACCCATCGCATACTCCAGGCGAACCAAGGCGATGAGGTAATCGTGGATCGAGTTGAGGTAGTCTTGCTGAGCACGGGTTAACGTACTCTCAGCGTCGGTGATTTCGGCAGAAGTTGCGTCTCCGACCTTCGCCCGGGCTCGTACGAGCCGAGAATTCTCCTCCGCCTGGGTCACTGCCGGGCGCGAGCGGTCGATCCCCCGTCTAGCAGTAATCAGATTGCGATAGGCTTCGGTGACCTGGAAGGCGATGGTATCTGCGATGGACTCCGCCTGAGCCATGGCCGCGCGGATCTTCGAGTCGGCCACGCGCATTTCGGCCACCCGCTTACCGCCTTCAAACAGGCCCCATTCCAATTTGATGAAACCCACGGCCAGGTCGGCGTGGCCTCGCGGGGCCGACTGTTGGAAATCAATCAGGGAGCCCTCGGCCACGATTCGGGGGGCAAAATCAGCCTTGGCCACGCGCCGGCCTTCATCGGCAACCTGAATGGACTGGCGGGCCAGCTGGAATTCGCGCCGCAGGCCGACCGCAGTCTGCAAGCACTCGGCAAGGGACTGCGTGAAGGGCGGCATATCGGAGGTTTCCACGACGCCGGTCGGAGCATTGACGTTCAACCCGATGGCCAGGTTGAGTGCGGCGACAGCCACCGCTTCCGCACCCTCGGCAGCATCGAGCAACCGCTGGCTCTCCGCCAACTGAACCTCGACCCGCAATCTCTTTTCCTTCTCCAAAGCTCCGCCTTTTTCCAGTTTCTTGGCCACCTCCAGATCGTCTTCCGCCCGACGGACGGCGTCGAGGGCGGTTTTCCGCAAGGCCCGTGTGCGAAGCAGCTGATAGTACGCCACCGAGACCTCATTCGCCACCGTTTGGTAAGCTCGCTCGCTCTGTAGCTGAGCAATGTCGACTGCGAGGCCAGCCTGGCGATACCGGCCCAACCGACGGCCGAAGTCACAGATAAGCCACTGTAACTTGAGGTCGGCCAACTCATACCCGGTGTTGATGTTGAGCCCAATGGGTATCGATCCCAGGGCAGGAAGGAACGTGAAGCCGGGAAGCGGCCCCAGCGGCGCGCTGTTGCCACCGACGTTCAGGTCGAAGCCGCCAACCGAATATCCCGCCGCCGCCATCGGCAGGAACGGGGCGAAAGCGATGTCCTCTCCGCGCCGCGCTTGCTCGACACTCTCCAGAAAGACCCGCAACCGAGGCTGTTGACGGAAAGCAGTGTCGATAGCCTCGGCAAGCGTGAGCGTTTGGGAAGGTTCACCGTTGACCCCACTCACTTGAGCCGGAGCCGGCAACCTAGCGTCTCCGATGTCTGCCTCGTCCGCTGCTTTGGGTTGTCCGAATCGGGCCTGGCTTCCGCCGGAGGTGTCCTCGGCGATCCTCTTGGGCGTGGAGAGTTCCTCGTAAATGGTGAGGTTCACCGGCGGTAGAATTCGCTGGGTGAGACCTTCCTGGTAGCAGTACCGACCGTGATTGCAACCCAGTGGAACGCTCAACAAGAGAAACCAGACGAGCTTTTGCTTGACCCGATGCCACCCAGGAATGGTTGTGTTGGTTGCCAAGATCAGATCTCCAGGGATTCGGAGGGGATCTGATCCACCTTCCGAGCGTGCAAGGGGGGAGGTTTGCCGAGAAAACTGGAATCCTACATGGCTCCATTTCCCCAGATTTGAAAGGGACGGCCGAAGGAGTCGCTTGCGCGGATTCCAGCGGTAGTGATTGTATCGGGTATGCGCAAGACGATCTTGAAAAAGATCGGATGAAGGAGTGGAGGAAGTCATGTCTGCCGCTTCCCTGCGTAATAGGCACACACAGCAGAGACAGCTGTTGCTGCCCGCTACTCTTGAGCTGGTGATCGCCTCTTGCAAGCTTTGCACTCCCTTCCCGCCGTCAACCGTGAGGGGCACGTGGTTGCCACGGCTTCAAGTCCGGCGGCGGGCTGGGACCCAGGCGGTTTAGGCCGGGGGCCGCCTGGTAGATCGCGAAGCCGGCGGGCGGGAGTGTCATCCGGACCGCCAGCGGCCCGCTCCTCTGCTCCACGGTCAATGAGGACGGCGGTGGTGAAACACGCTTCGGGGCGTACCAGAAGATCAAGTGGAACTGGTCTCCCTCGACCCGAAACGTTGGCGCTACCGTCGAGTAGGCGGTGACGGGCTGCATCTCGTCGGTGTTTACTGCCACCAGGATTTCCTGATCGACGAAGAGGCGCGACCAGGACACGAGTGAGCGCATCCGGTCGCCCAGGCGGTGCGGCAGGCCGAAGGTGACGCCGTCTCCGGAGATGTGATGCAGCACCTGCCGGCCCCGCCGCAGCGGCAGCAACTTCTTGCGGAGGTCGATGAGTGCGGCCAGGGCTCGATAAAGGTCGCCGTCCTCGTTGAAGAAGTGGCGGCCCTGCGTACACAGGCCCCCAAACTGGCCGCCGAACATGTTCTCCCGGAGAACCAGGTCCGAGCCGTTGGGGCGCCCGCCACTGTCGAAGCCCTGCTCCGACCCGTAGTAGATGCAGGGGATGCCCATTGTGGTCAACTGCACGGCCATCACGTTGAACGCCAGGTCGCGGAACCGACCGTCGCTGCAGAAGCGGCACTTGGCGCTGCCCTTGCGGACCTGATCGTGGTCGTCCACCAGAGTCACCACCTGGTTGCGGTACCAGCGGTGCCCGGCCGGCCCATCCAGGACCCAGTTGCGGAAGAGTGAGAAATAATCCGCCGGATCGGTGTAACCTGTGACCATCCGCTCCAGCTTGCCCGGGACGTCCTCGATTCCCAGGGCTGCGTCCAGCCCGGTCTTCTCCACGACTTCCCAGGCGTACTCGCGGCTACCTCCCACCTCTCCGACCAGGAGGAAGCGTTCCTTGCCGATGCTTTGGGCAAACTCCCGGATCACGTCACAGAAGGTCCGCAGCGCCTCGGGTCTCATGTGCTTGGCGGCGTCGATGCGGAAACCATCGAGATCGGCATAGGCGATCCAGAAGCAGTAGACGAGAGCCAGGCAGGCCAGGGCCGAGGAACCCTGGCGGTACTGCCCGTCCCACTGCACCCAGAGGTCGAGGGTCTTCAGACTGAACATGTCCCCCTCGGCGTACTCGGGGTGGTAGTCCCAGCTCGTGATGTGCCCCTTGCGAAGAAACACGTTGGGTCGCTGGAACTCGCGGGGCCAAATGGCACCGTCCGGCCAGCTTGCTTCCAGCCGGGCGCCATCGGGCATATCAAAGGGCAGCGTCGGTCGGCCATCGCGGTCGTTGAAGCCCTGGACTGCGTAAGGCTTGCCATCCCAGCGCGCGTCGTTGTACCACTGGCCTGAAGCCGGGTCGTGCGTCGTGTAACGATCCGCGGCGTAGGTGAAGACGTTGCCGGTGTGGTGGGCGATAATGTCGAGGATGACGTAGATCCCTTGCTCGTGCGCGGCCTGGACAAAGTCGCGGAACTCCGCCCGTGTTCCGAAATGCGGATCGACGTCGAGGAAGTTCTGGATCCCGTAGCCATGGTAGCTCGGCTCGAATGCCACCTGCCGGAAGACGGGGCTGACCCACAGGGCGGTGACGCCGAGCCGCCGCAGGTAGCCAAGTTTGCTTTTCAGCCCATTGAGTGTCCCGCCTTGCCAGCCATCGCCGGCGCGGAACCAGGTGTCGTAATCGACCCGACCAGGTTCCTCAGGCCGGTAGAGCGGTGTGGCGCCGCTATGCACCAGGCGGTCCTCATTGTCCCGGTAACCGTCCTTTTCCTTGCCATCCGAGAAACGGTCCAGCAGCAAGAAGTACAGGACCTGGTCCTCCCAGGCGGCCGGGGACGGCGTGAACGTCCGCCGCGTCAGGGAAGCGAAGTCGAGTTCCAGTAGACTTTTCTCGATGTTCTCAGTCATCGGTGCACTGATCTCTCTTGCTCACCACTATTTGCCGGCCGATCCTTCCAGGTTTCTCAGTCAACGACAGAGTTCCACAAACGGATGATCGGTTGCTCGCGGCTGTTGTGCTCGAAGCCGAGCACGCTCACGCTGGCGGGGTCGCAGAAGAAGAACCTCCCGGCAGCCGGGGGCAGGCCGAGCCAGCGGGCCGCGATCATCCGAATGATGTGGCCGCTGGAGAACGCTAGCACATCGCCAGCGATGCCGTGTACCCGGGCGAGGAAGCGATCGGCGCGGGCGGCAACGTCTCCTGGCGCTTCACCGTCGGGGCAGCCATCCCGGTAGAGTTCCCAGCCGGGTAGCTCCTTCTGGACGTCACCCGTCAGCTTGCCCTCGAAGCGGCCGTAGTCCCATTCGATCAAGTCACGATCGACTTCTGCGCTCGCTCCAAACCCGGCTAGCGCGCACGTCTTGAAGGCACGCTGTAATGGACTGGTGAAAACGTGGCTAAACGAAAACCGTCTCAGTCGCCCGCCCAGCTGGCGAGCGTGCTCCTCCCCGCGTTCATTCAGCGGCAAATCGGTTCGGCCGGTGTGCTGGTGGGAGTCGGTCCAGGCCGTGTCGCCGTGCCGGGCCAGATAGAGCTTGGGCAAGTCGGATGACATCGATCACCTCCCTGGGGAGCTTTGATTCGGAAAAACAACGGGGCGTGCGGCCATCCGGACCTCGCGTCACGGCTGGGGATCGCGGATGACAGACTTGCTCTTCCTTTCTGCCTTGCGGATCTCCTCGTCGAGTTGCTCCAGCTTCTCATCGTCCTTGGCAAGCTGTTGCTCCATGCGCTGGAGGTGTTCCTCGGCTTCGTTCTGTTCAGACGGGCTTGTTGCATCAGGGCTCATGTCATTCCTCCGGTGGGCGCTCCTCGGTTGCTTCCCGATCAATCAGACGTTATCTGCCGCCGTGTCGCGGCTCGGCGGCCCGCTGGTCTTCTCCTCTTGGCCCCATCTCCAGTCGCGCACTGCTGGCATCCGTCACCATGCTTGCAGCCGTAGTGCTTGTGCTCGCTCGACTTGTCGCGCAGCACCCTGCTCTCACCCATGCTTGCCCGCGGCTTCTTTTGCGGCATCCTCATACTGGTTGTGAATGGCTCCCAGGTCCACTGTGGGCAGCGGCGGCCGGATCTTGAGCCCTTCCAGGGCGTCCACCGCAATCTGGGCCACCGCGAGGTTGCGAAACCACTTGCAGTCAGCGGGGATGATGAACCAGGGCGCCCGCTCGGTGCTGCAACGGGACAGGGCT
>JBGQLF010000539.1:0-7046 GCA_041499985.1 Gemmataceae bacterium | reverse complement strand
TCTGCACGACCTTGCCTTCGACCACGATCCGCACAGGCCGGCTGCGCAAGTCGAGTGGCGCCCCGTCCCAGATCACAAAATCGGCACTACCGCCCACCATCAGTCGGCCGACACTCGGCAGCAGTCCGGCCAGATGGGCCGCCGTGGTCGTGAGTCCGCGCCAGGCGGCCTCGCGCGGCATGCCGGCGTCGATGGCCAGAGCCGCGGTGATCCGCATTTCCTTTGCCGAAGCCGAGCCGAACGCGACCGGCACACCGGCGGCAGCGGCCTCCGCCAGTTCCTGCACTGGCCGGTCATAATCGCCGACGTGGATCGGACGGGCCACAATGCCGACGCCCAGTTGCTTGATTGCCTCCAGGAACGGCCGAATCTCCTCCGGCCCGACGAGCACGCCACGGAGCTGAAAGCGAGCGATCAGTTGCAGTGCGGCATCGACCTCGGCGCGCGTGTGTGCCTCCACGAAGGCCACCTGCTTGCGTTCCAGCAGCGGGGTGAGATGACGGCGACGCTCGGCCAGGAGCTGCTGGCGCACCCGGCTCGGCAAGTACAGCTCGGTAGCCGATTCCTTACCGCTGAGGGCTTGGTCCACGAGTTCCACCTGGCCGGCCAGGCTTGCTGGATAACGGTTCGCGCTTCGGGTGCCCGCCGCGAAGAACCGCGTGGGCAGCTCATCGGATCCAGTGGGAGCCAAACGACTGGCACTGCGAGAAGCGGCGGTCAGGACGAACTTCACCCCCGCCTCGGCCAGCACTGGCTCGGCAGCCCCCAGACGCACGCCACTGCTGGTTCCGGCAATGACGTTGGCCGATCCCGGAGCAAACACCACCGCGGTGAAGCCAGCTGCGAGGAGTTTGCGGACCGGCTGATGCTGCGGATCGTAGACATCGGCCGCCCGGATCTGCCCGGCGTCGGCCTCGGCCGGGTCGTCGATGGCGCTACCGAATCCCAGGTCGCTCGGACCCGCGACCAGCCCCGGGGTCAGCACTGCCGTACCGAGATCGAAGGTCGGCACGCCGTTTGGTACCGTCAGCGAAGAGCCGAGCGCTGTCACCTTGCCCTGCTCCACCAGAACCATCCCTGGCTGGAATCTTCCCTCCTCGGTCACGAGGTGCTGAGTCTTGAGCGCATACTGCTTGGGCAGTCGGGTCGGCAAGGGAGGCACGGTGGTCACGTGCACGGTTGCCGGTGCGGGCTGGACTTCGGCGCGATGAATGACCTTGCCGCCGCTCAGCACCAGGCGGACCGGGACAGAGGGATCGAGCGGGTCGCCAGCGGTGACAACGAGGTCCGCGCGCTTCCCCGGCTCGACGGTTCCGAGTTGGTCGCCGACGCCGAGGATTTCGGCGGCATCGCGGGTGAGGGCACGCAGGACGCGTTCAGGAGGGATTCCCAGGGCCACCGCGGCTGCCGCTTGCACCCGTAACAGGCGTGAGCCACGCGGGTGCTGCGTAAACGTGCCCAGCGCCCAGTGGTTGTCCTGAGCCAGCAGAGCCTTGGGCCAATCGGCAGGCCGGTCCCTGCGATAGGCGGGAGTTTCTTCCAGCTCCACAAACGGCCCGAGCACGAGGGGAAGCCGCTGGCGCACGATAGTCTCGGTGGCGGTTAGCGGAGTGCTGACACCATCGAGAACAACGCGGATCTTGAACTCCTCGGCCAGGCGCAGGCCATTGCGGATGTCATCCTCCCGATGGACTTCCAGGCGCAGGGGCACCTCGCCTTTGAGCACGCGGACCAAGAACTCCTTTGCCGGATCGCGCTTTGGCTTCGTTGCGGCCCCACCGGTCGATCTCTGCGGCGCCCCGGCTTTCGCTGCGCCTTCCTTCTTCTCCGCGCTGGACTTGCCGGCAGCAGCATCCTTCTTGGTTGCCTCGTTGTATTTCTTCCAATCGTCTTCGTATTTCTTGACGCTCTCAAGGGCACGTCGGAGTTGTTCGTACTGAGCGTAGCGGGTTAACGCGTTGCCCGATGCTCCCGGTGCCGCTGGCGGCGTGGCTTCTGGTGCCGGCGGGCCGATCCCCCCGCGTCGCTGCCCAGTTGGAGGGGCTGCTGCCGGGATCGTCGGGGGCGTGAGGGTGCCGAGCGCAGCTTGCGCCCCGGCCTCCGCCTTGATGACCAGATCGGCGATTGACTCGGCCGGACCGACACGCAGCACAGCTCCGCAGCCGCCCAGGATACCTCGCGACGCCGGCTGTACATAGACGGCGGTCACTCCCTGGCGGACGACTTCCTTCCAGTCCTGCGCATGCGGGTCAATGCCATCGAGCACATTGAGGCTGCCATCGCTCGCCCCTTCCCGGGCAGCGTCGGGAGTGAGCCATAGGGTGCTGCGCGCATCGATCAGACCTGGCAGCACGACCTGGTCGCGCACGTCGATCCGTTCGGCATCGTCAGGGATCGTGATGGTGGGACCGACCGCGACGATCTTACCGTCACGGATGAGCACAGTTCCTGTGATGGTCCCGGCATCGGTTTGAGTCAGAATGCGCCCGCCCACAAGGGCCAGGGGTGCTCTCGTCGCCGCCGGTTCCTCGCGCTCAGCCCATGTGACGGAGCCGACGCTCGACCAGACAGCAATCCCGAGAATACCGAGCGCGAGGGTAAGTCTTTGTGGTATGTGCATCAATGGTCCTACATTCGCGATCCATCCCAGCAGCTATCCAGGGACCCTAGCCTGGATGGGAAATCGGATCGAACGTTGAGGCACAACCAGTTTCGAGAGATACCGATCGACTGTCAATCAGAAACCGGATATGTTTCTCTACAGGCGGACCGGACTTGCACTCGCCCTGACTTCGGGGCTTGCTTGGCATGGTTGAAGCTACATCGAATGGGCTGGTCATTCGTCGTTGCCGTCCCGAAGAGGCGGAAGCGGTGCTGGCGTTGTGGCGGCAGGCGGAGGCCACGGTCAGCGTAACAGACACCGTCGAGGATCTCCGGCGTGCCATCACCGCAAGCCCAGCGTGGGTACTGGTAGCCGAGATGAAGGGGCGCATCGTGGGTTCGGTCCTCGGCAGTTTCGACGGCTGGCGGGGCAACCTGTATCGTCTGGCGGTCCACCCGGATTATCGCCGGCAGGGAATCGCGCGGGCGCTTGTCGCGGAGGTAGAGCAGCATCTGATGGGTCAGGGGGCTCGGCGGATTACTGCGCTCGTGGAGAAGGAACATCCCTGGGCGATGGCGTTCTGGCAAGCCATCGGCCATACCGTGGATACGCGCCTGGTGCGGTTTGTCCACAACCTGTAAGGCCAGCGCCGGTGTGCGGTAGTGCGAGCACTTTGGCAGGCTCACTGCTGGCCGTTGCCGCTTGGCGGTGCTGGCGTCGGCAGATCCTCAATAGCAGTCACGTGCAGGAGCGCAATCCGGGTCACCTGCTCGAAGTGCGCCGGATTCTCGTTACTCGCCGTGCCTACTTCCAAAGCACGGCGGCCTATCATGATCAGTTCCGGGTGGTAAATGTCGAATCCCTGGCCGGCACTGGTTACGATACGAAACGGAACAAAAGGTCGCCCGTGCACTCGGGCATGGATATCGTCCGCGGTAAACATGATTCACCCCTCAATCTGGCGGTAGCCGTAAGGTGATCGTATCACGCCAGCAGCTGGACGTGCAATCAAATCGAGCGTGTCGGATGCTAACTCTTCAGACCGAGCGTGACTGAGCTGGAGGGGCCGCTTCACTGGCCCCGGGACACGGTCCCCCGACGTGAGCTTGCGATCGGAACGCCTTCCGGCAACGGCCGACCGGCCACGACGACATCCCGGTCATACAGGTAGTCCCGCAACTGCCGATACAGCGCGAAGCTATCCGGGTAGACCCAGAACGTCACCACGGTTTGCCGCGGATCGAGGTGATCGACGATTTGGCGAAACTCCGAGCCCGTCGCCAGCGCCGCTTCCGCCGGCTCCCCGCGCACGGGAGCGATCGGCTCCACCTCCCACGCGCTCAGGCCGTAGCGAAAATTCGCCTTATCCTCGGGGAGAGCGCCGGCGGTGAACGCATCGACCAGTTCACGCTCGCGCTCCAGAACGTAGCGCAAGCGAAAGGCACCGACGGGCCCCGCGGTTTCCGTCGCCTCCCAGTGTGTGCGCAGCAGTTGTCCCTTGTCCTGAAGGCCGCGGCGAACTTCTTCCAACAGAGTAACCATATCCACAAACGTGATCCGGCCTTGCCGGCACTCGAACATGATCTCGTCGGCCTGCACCGGTTGACTCACCGGCGTGCGATAGTGCAGAGTTTGTTGCCGCGGGGGCAGATCCTCCAGCGCCTGGATTTCCTCGCGCAGCCGCTGGCCGCGTTGGCGCAGCTCGGTCAAGGACAGGGCGACGGTTTGCGCTGCTTGTCCCCCCTCGACCACGACACGCGAGAGCGTCTGTTGTTCCTGATCCAACCCCTGATGACGCGCTGCCAGGACTGCCAGGTCGCCAGCGAGCTGGGTCTGGTTGGCCTGAACCTGCTGCACCTGGCGAAGCTGCTCCAGCAGCCGCGCCTCAGCCTCGGCCAGGTCACGACGATGCTGGGCCAATTCCTGCTGCAACGGATCCACTAACTCGCTCACGGCAGCGTTTGCCGAGCCTTCCGATGGGGCCGGCTTCAGCGCTGGTAGGCTGCTGTAGCTGCGGGCGCCTACCCAGGCGACAAGGATCAAGCGGATGATGATCCCCACGACATTGGCGACAATGTCGAGGAACGAATCAAAGCTGAACGGGATTTCCCGCACACCGCGGCGACGTCGCATCACGGAGTCGTACTCCTTCTCCGGATCGGTTGTTCGTCCCGTTCCACATTCTCTCGGCTCATCGGCACGCGCAAGGTTTCCAGGACGGGATACGCCAGGTAATACGTGCGGAGGCCATCGGGCCGGACGCGGAACCGAATCTGCGGGCGATACAGTGGCTCGCCGGGGCGAACCGTGGCCTGGCGCCGGGCGATGAGCTGTTGCACCGCCTCGCGGAGCGCGCTACTTCCTCCCTCGGCCTGGGTCAGAGCCGCGGTGGCGATGCGCTGGCCGGTGAGCGTAATCTCCAGAGTCTCGGCCGTGCATTCGATGGGGATAATCCAGTCCCGGTTGCTGACCAGCGAGCCAGGCCGCGAGGGAGCGGAGCGGGCCGTGGGCTGGCGTGCTTCGGGGACCAGCGGTCCGGGGACTGGAGCCGCCAAACTTGCCGCGGGGCTCCGCGGATCGTCGGGGTTCGATTCTCCACCCGTGCGCCCGGAGCTTCCACCAGGGGCAGTCGATGCGGTATTCCCCACGTCGTCCGCCGGCTTAGCTTGATTTGCTCCCGGGATCGCGGGAATAAGGGCAGGAGCACCGAGGCGTGGCACGACCGAACCCGTAGACGGCCCACTCGGTATCGAGGGAGCCGCCAAGCCCGAGCTTGAGTCTCCAGCATCGGCCGACGATTGTGGTTTGCTAGCTGGCGGGCCTGAGATGTGAGTCCCTGGAGGAAGGGGCGCTCCTCCGGGGACTGACGTCCCCGGCTGGCCCGAAAAGCTTGGCCCGCCGGATCCAGCCGTGGGAAGTCCGGCAGAGCCGCGGCCGCCTGGTGCGCCAGCCGGCCACGGCGGATCTCCCTGCGGGACCGGAGGCGTTTGAAGCGGTGTTACCCCGGCAAGGAAGTTGGTCACGTGGGACGGCGCTCCAGAGCCGTCCGGACGGGTCTGGAGACCCGTCCCACCTGACGATCTTTCTTGCCGGAGTAATACGCCCGTGTTCGTAGTCGAGGCTGGTGGCGCAGGGACGCTCGGTGTCGATGGCAACGGAGCGGTACTCGCCAGGGAGCGGTCTCCTGGGCCGCTGCCGGGCAGTCGCGGCTCGGCGGTGTCTGGCAAACTCCCTGTGCCTGGCGAAGGCGCACCAGCCAGTCCACCTCTCTCTCCCTGAGCACCAGCCAGATCGCCGCCCAAGCGAGACGGCTCAGGCACCGGCAACCTGAGCCCGAAGCGCCAGCGAGGAGAGGCCGTTTCCCTCGCTGGCGCTTCGGGCTCAGGTGGTCCCATCAAGCCAGGTGAGCCTGTCGTTTCTCCCCCTATGGGGCCGCCAGAAGCGGACCCCGGCACGCGGGCGAGCGGCAGGTGCTGTGGCGGAGCCATCGGCATCGGTACGTTCCGCGGCACCGCAGTCTTGCCGGTGCTCATCCAGGGCTGGGGAGTCGGCGCACTGTCGTCGTCGGGAAAATCGAGGATCCAGCCGGCGTCGATGAACTCATAGCCAAAATCGAGCGCAAGTCCCTTGAGGGCGGTCTGCGTGTGGTAATAGGATACGATGCCATCTGGCCGAACCAGCATCAGCAGGTACGGCCTTTGGTCCGCTTTGCCATCACGGGCCGAGAGTCCCGCCCGTTGGCGTTCGATACGGCGCTCAATCTCGCTGCGCACATCCTGCGCCGTTACCGTGAGTCCCCGCAATACCACCCGATCCGGATGGAAAATCAGTCCATCCATCGTGCATTCGATGTACAACGGCCGGCGGTTGTCGCCGCGCCGGCCGCGATAGGGCACCAGCGAATAGGTTTGCTGTTGTCGTTGCCGAGCCGCCTTGAGATCGGCCAGCGTCTGTTCCATCCGCCGCAAGTCGGTGCTAAGCCGGCCCAGCTCTGCCTGAGATGCTTGCGTCTGTTCGGCCGCGTGCTCGGCCTCGGTCTGTTGGGCCGCGAGTTTTCCCTCTTCCTGGGTCAGCCGCACGCGCTTTGTCTGCAACTGTTCCTGGAGACCGCGGACACGAGACTTCGCGGCATGCAGAGTCGTGAGGGTCGCCTCCGTGCGCTGGCGCACGTCTCGGACCTGGTCCTGCACATCTTGATCTTGCTCAGCCAGCGCGGTGTGCAAGGCTTGCCGGCGTTGGTCCAGTTCGGCGCGGCGGGCAGCAACGGCCTTCTCGTCCTCGGCCGCGGCGGCGGTCGTTGCTTGCAACGCTTTCAGCTGGGCCACGACTCGGGCACGACGGTCAATGACCAGCAGCAACAAGATGAGCGACCCCATGGCGCACAGCAGCACGGCCAGGAAAGGGAAGGTATCAGGTCTGGAATGCTTGTGGGATCGCATCGTTG
>JBGQLF010000538.1:0-7061 GCA_041499985.1 Gemmataceae bacterium | reverse complement strand
TCCGCTGGGCGGCGCCAACGCGCCCGTGTATGTTTCCACCGATGGCGGCAACACCTGGGTCTTGAACACCATCGTCCCGGGCGGCGGCCCCTTGGGGACTGGCGACATCACGGTGGCTTTCAGCGGTTCGAACAACATCCTGTTACGGTGGTATTCTTCGCGGCGATATTCCCGAATCCGATCCCCCTGTGCTGAATCTCTTGCGGACGCCCACGTTCGCCAATCCGACGACGATGGACATGCTGCTCAATCGCTCGGACAGCGATCAACCGTTCACCCAAGCAACGACGGTCGCTGCGGGACCGGACGCCGGTAAAGACCGCGTGTACATCGGCGTGAACAATACCGGGGCTCCGCCGCAAACCGCCAGCATCGACATGTCGCTCGATGCGGCCACGGCCGGTAACGGGAACTTTGTGCCCCCAAGCCCGGTCCAGCTGGAGCAGCGGTCCACTTCCAGTCAGAATGGTCCGCAGGTTCGCCCGGCCATTCACGCGGATGGGACCATCTACGCCGCGTTCTACGGCTGGCGGGCCCAGAGCGGTGACTTTCGGGCCAACACGTTTCGCGTCGATGCCGCCGACGTCGTCGTGGTGCGCGACGACTCCTGGGGATCCGGCCCGAGCCCATTCGCGGCCCTAACCGATCCGGGTGATGGGGTGGCCGGCCTGCGCGTCGCGCGGGGCGTGTCGTTTGCCTTCAACAGCCGCGGCATCTCAGCCAACGGCCAGCAGCGCCTGGGCGGGACGCTCTCCCTGGCGGTCGATCCAAGCAACAGCGACACGGTCTACCTAGCCTGGGGGGACGATCAGTCCACCACCGGCTTCACCCTGCATGTGCGGCGATCGACGGATCGGGGCGCGACTTGGTCCACCGCCGACTTGCTCACCCTGGACCACGCCACCAACGCCGCCCTCGCGATCAACAGTGCGGGCGTGGTCGGGCTGCTGTCTCAGCAGCTCACCGGCACCGGCAGTTCCCGGCGCTGGGTCACCCACTTCCGGCGGACGGCCAATGGCACCACCTGGAATGACCTTGTCCTCGCCAACACCCCGGCCCTCACCCCCACGGCGAGGTTCGACCCGTACCTGGGCGACTATGACCATCTCCTCGCCGTCGGCACCATTTTCTACGGCATCTTCTCAGCGAACAATACGCCTGACCTGACAAACTTTCCCTGTGGCGTGACGTATCAGCGCAACGCCGACTTCACCACCCGGACCTTGCTGCCCGTGACCGGGACCACTCCGGTAGCTGTGTCGATCGACCCGTTTTTCTTCAAAGTGGCAAGCTGATCCGTCCTAGCGCGCGGTGGGTCTGAGGAGGCGGACCACTGATACTCCTCGATTCAATGAGACCCCGTTTGACGGAGTCGTCATGCTTAGGGGCTCAGGTCGAAGTCGTGGACGACCTTGTCCGCACGAACCGCGGCCGTCAGGCCCGAGGTCGCGGTGCTGTGGTACTTCGCCGGGATGTTGCGAACCTTCTTGAACTTCATGTCCACCGGGCCGGTCTTCCCGTCCGTCACGAGGATCGGCGGGAGGACGACGACCGCGTAGTCGCCCGGGGGCAGGGTCGCGTCGTAGGTGCCGTCCGGCCGGAGCGTCACGTCGGCCCCGTGGCCGGTCTTGTGGTCGTTGAACTGAATCAATCCCTCCGTCACCGGCTGGCCCTGGAACGTCACGGTGCCCTTGATGGCGACCATCGTGGGGGCCTGCCCGCAGCCGAGGCCGAGCAACGTCAGCCCCGAGGCGGCCAACACCACAGCCAGGGCCACCTGCCGCGGGCGCGCTCGGTGGCGGACTCGCGTCGCCATGATCGTCCTCCCGGGTACGGCCGGGCCACTCCCACACGAGGCGTTCCGGCCCGAACTATGGAACCGCACCGCTGCCCTGCCGTCAGGGGAGCACGACCACGTTGCCGTCGTCCCGGTCGGCCAGGTTCTGCAACACTAGCAGGTCGATCGCGTTGCTAATGAACGTGACCGACCCGTCGCCGCGGAGGATGTTGACGCCACCGGAGTGGGCAGACGCCAGCGGGGTGTTGCAGTTCGGGTGGAGTTGCCACGTGGCCGTCACCGGCGGGTTCGGGGTCTGGCGGACGGTCATCAGGTTGAAGCACCGGCCGTCCGCGTTGATGATGTTGGCGTCGTGCATCCCGATGATCGACCAGGTGCCGTCGCCGTTCGGCAGCCGCCGGTTCTTGAGGGCCATCCACGGCCCGCCGTCGCCGGGCTGCGCCGTCCGGTTTTGGGTGTTCCCGGTGAGGTAAGCGGACTGCTCCCCGATCAGCATGGTGTTGGACAGGCCGTCCGGGAAGTCCGACAATTTCCGCGCGACGTTGCCCGGGAACGCCCCGCCGGCCGAGGCGTAGGCTGTGCCCGAGGGGCTGATGTGGTCCGTGGTCCGGTGGTTGGTGCTGCCCGCAATGGCCACGTAGCTCGTCCACACGGTTTCCCACATCCCGCCGGTCGTGGCCACGGTGTATTGCCGCGTCGCGGGGAACGTGGACGACGGGCACCGCCAGATCGTCGGCCGCAGCTGCTGCAACAGGGCGCGCTTCTTGTCGTAATCGGCCGTCGGGGTTGTGGCCGTACCCAGCCACCACGTCGAACCGACCGAAAACGCCGCCGACCCGGTCGGGATGGCGTTGTACCCGGCAGTCTGCTCGATGAACGGCATGCTGAGCCACCACAGGCTCGCTCCGTGGTTCCCCCCGCCCGAACCTTCGAGCAGCGCTTGCGGCGGAAACGTGGAGTACGACGACTCGTAATTGAGCAACGACAGGCCGATCTGCTTGACGTTGTTCTGGCAGCTCGCCCGCGCCGCCGCCTCCCGGACCTTCTGGACGGCTGGCAGGAGCAGGCCGATAAGGACGGCGATGATGGCAATGACGACGAGCAACTCGATGAGCGTGAAGCCCTGCCCACGGGCGGAGAGAGGACGCTTCGCCAGGGACATGATGGTACCTCCGTTTCGCGACGCGAGTCAGCCAGCTGGAATCGGATCATTCCCAGGTGACTGAATCTGGAGGATAAGACCCTATTTCGGGCTCAGTGTTCCTCTCCTCTGGACCCCTGTCAAGCACTTTTTTTCGACGGTGGCGCGCTTGGGTGGCTGGGGAAGATCCGGAACATCATCGGCCAGTCGGCAGGGCACCCGTGCGGAGTGGGGTCGCCCTTCCCGCGCCGTGCGGCTCCCTTCATAAGGGGGGCCACTGTCGCTCCAGGCCCTCGCGTTCGATGTGTCGGACCTCGTTCTCGCTGATCCCGAAGCGCTCGGCGATCAGCTGGCGGGAATGGGCCACGCTGAGGTCGTGGTCCTGGGCATCGACCAGGGCGAGGAAGATCTCCTGGCGGCTGGTTTCCGAAAGGTGCTCGTCGCCCTTGCCCTGTGTCATGTTCGGCTCCTCCGTATAGGTAGCTGGACCGATCGGCCGAGACGCTTGCCGACGCGGGCGATGCCTTTGTCCTACGTGGCAGCGGTACGCCGGACAAGGTCGGACGGTCGTGGTTCCTTCCGGGTCCCAGGCAGACCGAGAACCCTGCTGATTCCAGGATCGAGGCAAGTACTGCTGCTGTCCGCTTTGTGTTCTGCTTGAAGGAAGGTAAAACCCAACAACATGAATATCCCCGATGGCACTCCCCGACACCACCGGCCGTCTTCCGACGAGTACTGGAAGCCGCATCGAAAACGTGCCGTTGTGCAGCGGTCAAACAACGACGAGATTTGATCGGGAGAGAAAAAAGGTGAAAGGGGCGCGCTAGGGGATAAAAAAGGGAGAAAAAGGCATCATAATCGATCCGGACGCCTTTTTCTCCCGCGCTCGGTTTCCACTCGCGCAGCCAGCCCAGGATCGGCGGAACCGCGTGCACGGAGACGTACCAGTCGGGGCGCTGACGCTGTCCCGCTCGCCGGGCTCGCCCATGCCGAGCGTTATTTCAATTCCTTGATCTTGATGTTGCGGAAGTGGATCTCGGCCCCCTCGGACTGGAAGCCGATCTGCCCTTCGGTCAGGTCGCACTTGCCCGTATCGACCACGCTCCCGTTAACCTTGGCGACGATGTTCCCGTCCTGGATGGTGGCTTCGGTGGTGTTCCATTCACCAATGGGCTTGCGGGCCTTTTGCAACGCCGCGCGGTCAAACTTGCTCGTGGCCTTGGCGCCGCTGACCGGGATGATTTTGCCATGGTCGCGGTTCATGCCCTGCACCTCGATGCACTTGGGCCAGATCTTCGGCTCGCCCTGGATATGAACGAGCAGGCCACTGTTGCCGAGGAACTTCTCCTCGTCCGCCACCTGGTCCGGCCGCTGGTAGCGCCAGTCGTAGCGGATGACGTAGTTCTTGAAGCTCTTCCCTGTGTAGAGATAGCCGTTCGCTTTCCCCATGCAGACAATCACGCCGTCTTTGACGGACCAGATGTCCTCCGGCTTGACGTCTTTCTTCTTGGGGTCGAGGAAAGTCTTCCAGCCGGTGAGGTCCTTGCCGTTGAAAAGCGGCGTGAAGCCTTCGTCATCTTTCTGGTCGTCGGCCGCGACGGCGCCGAGACTCACGGCGGCCAGCAGGGTAGCGCAGGCCAGTAGGGAACGGAGAGCGGGACAGCACATCATGAAGGTTCCTCCATAGGTGAGGCCCGATCGGCACCGCCCCCGTGGCAGCTGCGAACGGGCAGAGCGATTGTACGCCGGACGCGGGCAAGATCAATCGAGCGGGTCGTCGTCCAGACGGTCCGCACGGTGGCACAAGAGGAAGAGAATCTCCCACAGGTCCCCCAGACGCCGGTCGGGTTCCTAGCGCCCAGCTGGATCGTGGTCGTCCGCGGTTCGGGTGCCTGCTGCGCCCGTCATGGCATCGCTCCTCCTTCGCGGGCATGGACCAGAGGGCAGGGGACCCCACGCGAGAATTCTCGGAGGTTCCCCATTCCACTGCTGGAAGACCTGTATCAGCGCGGCCTGGAGAAGGACGTGGCGGTGGTCGTGGGGCGAGTTTGGGCGCACGCCCAAGATCAACGCCAACGCCGGCCGCGATCATTGGCCTGCCGTGGCCTGTGCCCTCCTGGCCGGCGGCGGTATGCGTACCGGCCAGGTGATCGGCTCGACCAATCGGCTTGGGGAATATGCCAAGGATCGGCCCGTGAGTTTCCAAGAAGTCTTTGCCACGCTGTATCACTGCCTGGGTCTGGAGACCCAGACGGGGACGCTGATCGACCTATCCGGGCGTCCCCAGTACCTGGTCGATGGAGCTCTGCCGATACGTGAATTGATCTAAACGTTCCAGAGGACGTGGGCGATGGCTAGTGCGATCGCAGAGCTTCGTGCCCCAGGTACTCGGGGGTAGCCGGCTGGCGAGAGCACTGCGGCGGTTTTCCAGTACGGGTTGGGTGGTGGCGGCGAGCGCCGGCGAGTTAAGCGTAAAAGCCCTTTATCGGACGTTGGCGGAATCCGCCGCGTCCCGCCCCGCTCATACCGACACGCCACCTGGCGATTTCAGCTGGACCGGTATTGGCCGAGTTGTCCGGCGATTAGCACGAGCAATCGGTCTGAGCGTAATTGGTTGAGTCCGCTGTCGAGTTGTCGGTGACCGAGTTGTCGGTGACCGAGTTATCGGTGGCCGAGTTGTCGGTGACCGAGTTGTCAGTGACCGAGTCATCGGTGACCGAGTTATCGGCAATCACGGTAGCGCCGCCCGAATTATCGCCCCCCGGAGTATCGAACCCCGAATTATCGCCCGCCGAAGGAACGACCACGCTCAGCGGCGCAGCCGGCACCACTGCGGGCTGCGACTTGAACAAGTGGGCCTCGCGGATGAATTCTGCGGCCGCGACGTTCGGATCGGGGGTGTTGAGCTGCGCGGTGTACGCTTGCATATGGCTGAAGAATTCATTGGAGCCGAGCAGGCCCGCCAGCACCGTGGATTCCGACTTGCCCTGTTGCAACTGACCGGCCCAGTACGCCAAGCCGTCGGCGTCGGGAGTGCGGCCCAGGAGCGAGTTATAGTCCGTCCCGATGGCGCGGCGAAAGTATTCATTCGAGTTGAGGATGGCGCCGACGACCTGGTTGCGGCCGACGTTTTGTTTCAGTTGATGGTCCCAGTACGAGAGGCCGGCGGTTTCGATGGGCCGCTGGAGTTCGCCTTGATAAACGGTGGCCAGGAAGACCTGGTTGGCGGGCGGAGGCGCAAAGCCGGCCGGTAGATTCGAGGGCACCGTACGCTGTTCCAGCATTTCGAGACGCAGCGAAACGCCGTGGATCGACGTGCTCGCTCGGTTCGACTTGTTCCACCAGCGACGCAGGCGCGCAAGCAGAGGAGCGGACATGGCGAAAGCCTCCGTGGGGCAAGTGTGGGTGCAGGGGGTGGGAGGAAGTTCATCTTCCGCGAAGCTGGTCGTCTTGGCCGGACGTCTCAGGCGAGGCGGCTTCTGAGGAGAGAACGTCGTAGGACGCCGGGCTTGCGCTTTGGTTCGGGCAGTTTCTACGCTGGGGGAGGAAAGCACCACAAATTGCGTCTGATAAGATGAATTATGCTTAAGAGTCGATGCGGCTCTGCCGGCTAGGTCCACTTGAGGTGGATTGTCGGGTCGTCGGCTGGCTGGCCGGAGGTCCGTTGGGGGATGCCCATCGAGGACCTGAAGCCTGGAAGGCGAGGAGGGGAGCGAGGGCGTTCGGCCCGCCTTTCCGTCAGTTCTAGGTGGGAGATCATGCCTACTGCCAGGTCACCGAGGTGGCTACAATGGCCTGAAGTTGCAGGATTCCGAGGATGTCGGCATGGCCAGGCACAAGAAGCAGACCAAGACCATCGACGAAGTGCTGGATGAGTTCCAGGAGGAGCAGCGGGCCCGTTGGAGTCCAGCCACCTACCGCAAGTGCGAGACGATCATCGACCTGCTCAGGCGGTACATGGAGAGCTACTGGCCCGGCCACGACGGCGAGTACGACGCCGTCACCAAGGCCGGCGGGACGTACTGCGGGACCTACGGCCCGGAGGACATCGCGGGGGCGTTCTTCATGTTTCTAGACTACTTCATGCCGCACAAGGTGCTGTGCGGCAGCGGGACAGAGAAG
>JBGQLF010000537.1:0-7064 GCA_041499985.1 Gemmataceae bacterium | reverse complement strand
CGCCAATGCCTTTGAGACCGTTGCCCGCGAATGGTTTGAAAAACGCAAACACGAATGGGCACCAAATTCCGCGAAGACGACGCTTGCCCGCCTTGAACAGCATATCCTTCCCAAGCTTGGTCCAAGGCCGATTGCCGACATCACTCCGCCAGAAGTCCTGGCGATGGCTCGTGTCGTTGAGGCCAGGGGCGCCCTGGAAACGGCGCGGCGCGTGATGCAGATATGCGCGCAAATCTTCATGTACGCCATCGCCACCGGGCGGGCCGAACGCAATCCGGTGCCCGACTTGCGCGGAGCACTGAAGACTCCGGTCGTCAAACATCATGCCTTCCTCAAGGCGAACGAGTTGCCCCAATACCTGAAAAACTTGGAAGCCTACGACGGTAGCGTGCAGACCAAGCTGGCGCTCCGGCTGCTGCTGCTCACCTTCGTCCGCACCAAGGAGTTGCGGGGGGCACGATGGACGGAGATCGACTGGGACAAAGCGGAGTGGCGGATTCCTGCGGAACGCATGAAGATGCGAGAGCTGCATATCGTGCCGTTGTCGAGGCAGGCAATCGCGGTGCTTCGGGAATTGCAAAAGCATTCCGGCAACCGGGAGCATCTTTTCCCGAACGAGCACAATCCCGCCACCTTTATGAGTGAGAATACCATGCTCTATGCCCTGTACCGCATGGGCTACCACTCACGCACCACCGGGCACGGGTTCCGCAGCACGGCCAGTACCATCTTGAATGAGCGCGACTTTCGGGCGGACGTGATCGAACGCCAGCTTGCCCACAGCGAGCGGAACACGGTCCGTGCCGCCTACAATCATGCGCAGCACCTGCCGGAACGCCGAAAAATGATGCAATGGTGGGCTGACTATCTGGAGTGCGCCGGAAAGACCGGCAAGGAGTAGTTGGTGGAAGTCCAATACGATGAAGACAGAACGAGTCACATCGGCCCCGAGCCGTGCGGCGTATCTCGTGAGGGATGCGGCGAAGCGTCGGCAGGGGAATACGTAGGCCAGCCATTGAGCCCCGAAAGATCAATTCCGGGTGCCGACGCGGTTCTAGACGCGGAAGGCAATACGGCAGGGAGCGTTATCGTTAGCGCCCTGCTGACCTGGCGGGGTCGGAGAACCTGGCATGCGGAAAAGCTCCTTGTACGGGAACCGGGAGATCTCATGATCGACCACAGGCTGCAAAGCCGACTGGTACGCGACGGGGAGGCGAGGAGCCGTAGCCGCCGATGAACGATCATGAGAAGTCAGACTCCGTCATAGTAGCTGTGAAGCCGACGAACAAAGCCGGGAAACGGGCGGCGGAGTCAGTGGAGCCAAGGACGGAGGCCAAGGAGAATGCGAGCCAGCAAAGCATGCCCCGGGTTCAAGACCGGATAAGCGTGTCACAGGCGCTGGATCGCGTACGGAAAGTAGCCAAAGAGAAGAAAGAAGAACGGTTCACCTCGCTTCTACACTATGTCAATCCGGAACGGCTCAAAGCAGCGTACTCCGCTCTCAAGCGGAACGCGGCTCCTGGGGCGGACGGCGTGACATGGAAAGGATACGGAGAAAAAGACCTCGACCTAAAACTCGCTGATCTTCACGACCGTATTCATAAAGGAGCGTACCGGGCGCAACCATCCCGCCGACAGTATATACCGAAGGCTGATGGAACAAAGCGCCCGCTGGCGATAGCGGCACTAGAGGACAAAATCGTCCAAAGAGCCGTGGTCGATGTCATTGAAGCCATCTATGAGCAAGACTTTATGGGCTTCTCCTACGGGTTCCGACCCGGAAGAGGGGCGCATCATGCTATGGACGCGCTGATCGTGGGCATCGAAAAGCGCCGCGTGAACTGGGTGTTAGATGTCGATATACGGCGCTTCTTTGATACGGTTAGTCAGGAATGGCTGATCCGCTTCCTTGAGCACCGGATTGCCGACCGACGCATCATCCGCCTGATCCAGAAATGGCTCAAGGCGGGCGTCATGGAAGATGGGAAGATCATGGTTAGCGATAAGGGTACAGGCCAGGGATCGGTAATTTCGCCGATGCTGGCGAATATCTACCTGCACTACGTGATCGACCTGTGGGCTGAACATTGGCGGCGGCATAAAGCCAACGGTGACATGATCGCTGTGCGCTACGCCGACGACATGGTGCTAGGCTTTGAGCACGAAGCCGATGCCAAGCGCTTCCAAGACGCGATGCAAGAGAGGTTGGAGAAGTTCGCTCTATCCCTCCATCCGGGCAAGACCCGACTGATCGAGTTTGGCCGCTATGCAGCGGACAGACGGAAACGGAAAGGTCTTGGAAGACCGGAGACGTTTGGGTTTCTTGGGTTCACGTTCATGTGCGGTAAAACACGAGAAGGGGAGTTCCAGATTAACAGGAAATCCCGCAAAGACCGCATGCAGGCGAAACTCAGGATGATCAAAGATGTTCTGCGCCGCAACAGACACCATCCCATCCCCGTGTTGGGCAAATGGCTGGGGCAGGTCATGAGGGGATATTACGCTTACCACGCAGTGCCGACCAACATGCCGACACTGAGCAGCTTTCGACACCATGTCACCAATCTCCTGCGGCGCACGCTGCTGATGCGGAGCCAAAGGGACAGAACAACATGGGCGAAGATGGGTAAGATAGCGGAAGACTACCTCCCACGTCCGCACCACCTTCATCCTTGGCCAAATCAGCGCTTCGCCGTCAGACATCCGAGGTGGGAGCCGTGTGCGCGAATCGCGCTCGCACGGATCTGTGCGGGGGGTGCTCAGTAATGGGCATCCCTACCGCGATTAAGACTGCGGCAAAGCAATAGCCGTCCCGTGCAAGACTGGGTGTTGTGAATGAGCAGCCCGAGGCGATGCTTTTGCTTGCCCTCAGCGCGGCTGCGTGGTACATGCCAGCTAAGGTTCCGCAACGTCGCGGCGAACCAATCACGTCAAACAGGATTCCTCGTGCCCATCACGCCTACTCCTCGAACCATCCAGATTGACCTGTCCGAGGAGTATCTCGATTTCCTGGAGATGGCATGCCGGGCAAGCTCGATGTCGCGGCAAGATGTCATGCGTGAGGCGCTGGCCATGCTCAAGGAGGACGATCTTACTCCCGAACAGCTGGGACGCCAGCTTGCCGCATTCGGAAAGAGGCACGAAGGCGACCTCAAGCAACCATCCCTGATAGCCTGGGACCGCTGGACCGAAGGCCGGGGACAGCAATTGCCGCTTTCCGACAGCCTGGCGAGCTTCGTGGACCGGCTCCTCGTCGATGGCATGGCCAAGGACGCGACTGGTATCGTCATGCTGGCCCTGCTGCGCTACGCCAAGGTCATGGATTTGCTTCCCAGAGAAGACCAGGAGGGATCGTAATTATACTGCCCGGCGAGCCTTTGCTTTTTTCGCCCAACCTTCGCCGAGCCGATTACGCTAGCGACATTCGCGTGCCGGACTGAAGCGCGCAAAGTTTCGTCAACAAGCAAGCACAATGCGGCCGCCAATTGGGCAAAGCACTCCTTTTTTCGGTAGAATAAGCCATTGTGACGGCCTGGAAGTCGCGCGGGCCAAATGCCGCCTCGTCGAGCAAGCCGATGCACCAGCCGATAGTGGTGCCGAACTTGCTGGACTTCGGCTCGATTAGGCGTTCCTTCCCCGTGACGTACATGAGGTCGTACTTCAGGCGCTGGAATCGCGTTCGGAACGAACGTCACTCGCTTACCCTGGAACCCCGACCCCTTCGCGCGGATCCAGTGCAGGCGGGTCATTCGCCAATGCTAGTCCGCGAGCTGGGACACGATAGGGTTAGTACCTGACGGAGGCGATCGGCATGCCCGCCGAAACGAAGTACGTCTTCCTGGATGTCCAGGTCTTCAAGGATCAAGATCTGGACTTCTTCTCGCCAAACCTCAAGCGGCTCATCCGGCTGGCCGGAGCGGGTGAGTTGCAGCTCATTCTCACGTACGTCACCGAGCAGGAGACAAGAAAACGCATCGCTCTGCACGCCACGGAAGCGTTCCGCCAAGCAAAAAGCCTCAAGAAGGTGAACCGGATCGTGAAAAAACTCTTAACCCCCGAGGGCTTAAAGGCCCTAGACGAAACCGACGAGGAGAAACTCCTTGCCGGGATGCAAGAGGAGTTCACGAGATTCCTGCGGGATACCAACGCCAAGATTCTTCCAATCGACGACATACCTCCGACGGCAGTTTTTGAACGTTATTTCAAGGCAAAACCACCGTTCAGCGAAAGTGGCGGCAAGAAGAGTGAGTTTCCGGACGCCTTTGCCGCCGCCGCGCTTCAGAAGTGGTGCGAGGAAGTTTCCGACCGAAAGCTCTTCGTCGTTTCCCTGGACAAGGATTGGCGGCTGACCTGCAAGGAGATGAAATGCTTCATCCACGTTCGGAAGTTGGACGAGCTTCTTGAGAGATTCGCCGA
Organism: Gemmataceae bacterium; assembly: GCA_041499985.1. Lineage (GTDB taxonomy): Bacteria > Planctomycetota > Planctomycetia > Gemmatales > Gemmataceae > JBGQLF01. The sequence goes on along the minus strand of JBGQLF010000537.1, from coordinate 2,648 downwards.
TTCCGAAGTCGTTGCAGACCTAAAGGAGGCAATCATTACCAGGAGCGACGACCTCGTATCCCTGCTCAAGGGGAAGATCAAAGACGGCTGCGTTTACTTCTATGTCGATGATAGCGCACTGGAAGCCGAGGTAGACCAAGTTGAGGCCGTTGAGGTTGAAATCGAAGACGTTCATGTCGTCGAGACCAACGACGGATCGGCCGCGCTGAGTCTAGGCTGCAACGTGAAGGTGACACTCTTTGTGTCGGCGGACGATCCGGATTCGAGCTACACCGATCCTGACAATGGGGAGAGACGCAGCGTTTGGACTGTGAGCGGAAGCGTCGAGCGAGAGATTGAGATGGACGCTACCGTAGAGATCACGTACCACGTGAAGGATCTCAAGAACATTGAAATCAAGTCGGTCACGTTTCAGGATGAAAGCATTTCGATAAGCATCCAGAAGGGGGAACTCTGCCCCAACTACGACGAAGATGAGCTGGACATTTATGGCCCGGGCGACGAGGGCTAATAAGCATAATCGTCAGACAATGTCTGAGGCCGCGCTCTGCGTCCGCTGCCTACCATCCCCTCGGTAGGTGACGCATCTATGCACTATCGTTGCGCGCAGCGGTCACATCGCCCGTGATGTGTCGACCGACGCGCGCAATCGTGGCACCGAGCTGCGACAATTCGACCAGACCTGGCTCGAAGGAGATACAATGTGAAGTAGTTTTCAAGCGAGCCTTGCCCTGGGAACTATTATGGCGAAGCGGATCGCTCCGGCGAGACTCACCGGAGGCCAGGGGTTCAATTTTGAAGATCATGTTGCCGCGATGTTCCTCATTGGGCTCTTGGGGACTGCCCACCCACTTGGGGCGGATCTTGGGCAGTTGATCCGAATCGACTGGCAAGCCAGCGATTCCGGGTGGCGGCTGGACGATCTCGCCCTCACGTTCGGTATAGGCGACCGAGAGCGATACGCAGGGGTGTCGATCAAGAGCCAAAAGCAGGTCACCGAAAGTGGCTTCGACGAGTCGTTTGTCCGCAGCTGCTGGGAGCAGTGGCTTGGGGTGGCAACATCGCGTCAGTTCCGGCAGGACCGGGACCTCTTGGTGCTTGTCACCGGTGTGTTGGCATACGCCGTGCGGAACGCCTGGGACAAGACCCTTGGGGAAGCGATTGAAACCGCGGCAGCCTCTGAGCGCCTTGTCGCGCGGCTACAAACCCCTGTCCAGGTGACTGCCGGGGCCCAGTCGTCCGAGATGCAGCGGGAGCTGTTCCAAAGCCTCCAGTGTCCCGCCGATCTCCGTGCTGGTCCCTTAACCGACGATGTGGTCGCCGCGCAGCTGACTCGCCACGTTCGTCTTGTGCATCTTGACTTTGAAAGCGTGCCGTCTCGCGCTCAATCGGAGGCGCTGGCCGAATGCCGGGCGGCGCTGGAAGCCGGCACAGAAGATGAGGCCCGGGCGTTGTGGGAAGCACTTGTGGGGATCGCCGCACGGAAGCGGGGGCGTGGGGGCAGCATCGATCTAGGCGAGTTGCTTTCGCGCCTTCGCGGTCGGTTCTCACTGAACGACCACCCAGATTACCGGGCTGACTGGAACGAACTCGAACGACGCTCGCAGGAACGCTCGCAGGCGATCGGACTCACGGTCGGCGATGCTGGCCGGCTGCCACGAAGATCCGCCAGGAGGAGGTTACTCCGGCAGCTGCGCGACGACCGGGCAAGTGTAGTCATCGGTGAGTCAGGGGTCGGGAAATCGGCGATCGTCCGCAGCGTCGGAGAGCGCCACGGGTACCGCCTGGTGTGGCTGACCGCTGACCAGTTGCATTCCGGGTGGGCGGCCACATTCGAGGCACTGCTGGGGCTGCGCCATCCCTTCGCACAGGTCCTTGAGGCATCGCCGGCGCGCTGCCTGGTGGTGTTCGATGGCATCGAGGGTTTCAGCGAACCAGGTCTCCAACTTGTCGCCCGGCTCATCGCCACGATTCGGTCTATCCGCCATAAGACGCCACGGATCGCCCTGACTACTCAGCCCGACGGGCTAGCTCGGTTGCGGGCTGCCTTCGCCTCCGCGCGGGTCTCGGCCGAGCCATGGGAGCTGCTCGATGTCAGGCCTCCTGGGGAGAAGGCCGTTCATCGCCTGCTGGACAGGTTCCCCGGGCTCGCGTGGGCCGCTCTCCGGCCCGAGTTCCGGTCGCTGCTCCGCAACCTGAAAGTTTTCGACTGGGTTGTTCGGCTTCAGGAGAGCGGCGGCCTCGCCGACACGCCTGAATTAGGCACTCTAACTGCGATCATCGACCGGCTCTGGTCCCATTTCGTCGAGACCGGCCCAGATGGCCCGGCCCGGGGCGCGTTGTTGAAGCGGGTCGCGGCGACGGAGGCCGACCAATTGGTCCAGGGCCTTCCCCTCTCGGAGTTCAATGCAGGAGAGATTTCGACACTTCCCCTCCTGGAATCCGCAGGCCTGGTCCGCCGGCAGGACGAGCGCGTCCGGTTTGCCCACAATATGCTCGCAGATTGGGCCCGGCTCAAGCATCTGATCGAGCAGCGGCTGACAGAGTCCGACCCCGCCATCCGCCGCGCCGCGACCGCCGGCTGGTACCGGTCCGTCCGACTATACGCCCAGCGAATCCTGGAGCAGCCCGGCGAGGGGATTAGGCGT
>JBGQLF010000536.1:0-7065 GCA_041499985.1 Gemmataceae bacterium | reverse complement strand
GGTGCTTCAGGTGTCCACCGAGTCGCCCAAGGTGCCCCCGAGCCTTCTTCTCAAGGCGGCTGTAGAAGTCTCGTTCCTCCTCCATCGATAAACCGGCAATGACCTCAATGACGTGGAGCAGCACGACCTCGCCGCCGCTCTGCTTGGCCAAGTCGGCGGCCACATCCAGGGCTGGCCCGTGCTTGTCAGTCAGGTCTACTGGCAGCAGGATCTTTTTGAACATGTTGCTTGCCCTCTTTCGGTTCGGGGCCACAGGTCCTGGCCGAAGGCTTCCTGTTGTTGTCCTTAGGCAGGTCTACCACCTGATTTCCAATACGAAGCAAAGCTTGTGCCCAATTCGAGGGAACGGAATTAGACTGGTCTGGAAAGGGTTCCCAGCGCTTCTCCTGGAACGAGTCCGACCGGAACCGAGTTCCTCGAAGGCTTGTCGAAAGCAACATTTCGCGGCTCTCCCACAGTCTCTCCGTGCGAAAACGCACACCCAGGGGTACTACCCGTGTCCGGTTTTCTACCCGCCGAGTTGAGCACCCGTTTCCCCCGGCCCGGGTCCTTCTCCGGTACGCGAATTGCAACCGTCCATGAGTCGGGTATGGAAAGTCCCAGTCCAATGTAGGAGGTTCTGCCATGAGAAGGGCAGCCATTATGCTCACGGTCCTCGCTTCGCTCCTAAGCGCTCCGCTGCTGAACGGCCACGGCCAGGAATTCAAGAAAGGGGAGCCCCCAAAGAACGAAGGGCGCCAGGAGTCCAGCAAAGTGCGGGAACTGATGCGCCGCAAGCTGGAGACCTCGCAAGCAGTGCTGGAAGCGATCGCCTTGAAAGACTTCAACCGGGTCGAGAAGAATGCCCAGGTTCTTATCGGCCTCAGCCAGACAGCCGAGTGGCGGGTGATCCAGACGCCCCGGTACTTGCAGCACAGCACCGAGTTCCAGGAGGCCGCCGAACGGCTGGCCAAGAACGCACGGGCCAAGAATCTGGAGGGGACTGTCCTCTCCTACGTGGGAATGACGCTCAGCTGCGTCCATTGCCACGAGTACATCCGCGAGACCCGATCGGTTCGCCAGGGGCCAGCACCCAGCCGCGCGGATGCAGTTGCGGTTCGCAACTGAGGGAGCGATTCGTGATGTAGACCCGGCCATTGCGATGGGGCAACAGACAGCCTCCTCGACCCGTGACAGCAGCGCGGTGGATGGCAATCTGTACGCTAGTCCAACCCAAGTACGAGACGGCCCGAACCAGAGATTCTCAAGCCTCTCGTGTGCCGAACGGGAGCAGCACTGTGCGAATTAGGACCAGAGCAGGCTGATGAGGATACGTCCCAAGCATCCCCGCAAGGAGAGCCAACCGCAAGACGTGGCCCAACGCTTCGTTGTCACACTCCACGCGCTGGACCGATATTCAGCTGGCCCGACTCGCGCAGCGGTGCGCCGCGTCATTCCACTGAATTGGCCTGAGAATTGCTCTCCGGGCCCCGGAGTGCCCGCTTGTGTGAAGCTCTTGAGATCCCAGAGACCCGATCCGGTCCGCTCTCTCTTCCAGGCGAAAGGATCGGACAGGTGAGCAAAAGCGAAAAGCGTTCTGCTTCTCGCAGAAAGGAGAGAAATCATGCCTTGCCGTCTCGCTATTGCCCTGACCCTGTTCGGCCTGTTGCTCCTGCGAGTTCCCTCTCCCGCAGGAGCTCAAACCCCGGAACTCTCTCCCCAAGTCTTTCTTGGGATCGTGGCGGCGCCGGCTCCTCCGGGTACGGAACGGGCTGGCGTGATGATCCGGGAAGTGGCTCCGAGCAGTCCGGCCGCGCAAGCCGGTCTGCGAAGCGGGGACGTGATTGCGAAGGTAGACGACCAGGAGGTGAAAGACTTTGCAGCCCTGATCAACACGCTCACCAAGCACAAGCCCGGAGACCAGCTGACCTTCCAAGTTCTGCGCGGGGGCAAGGAACAGTCCCTGCGGGTCACGTTAGCAGCGCGACCAGCTCCACGAGTGAGCTTTTTCGAGCGCGAAAGCCAACGGGCGTTCCTGGGGGTCGAAATCCGCGAGCTGACCCTGGAACGAAAAAACCGGCTGGGAGTGACGGTCGATGCCGGCGCCGTCATCGCCGAGGTGGGTCCCGGGACGCCCGCTGAGAAGGCAGGGCTGCGGCCTGGGGATGTGATCACGCGTGTCGATGACCAGGGGATCGCCAACCCCGAGGATCTCCAGAAAGCCATCCGCCAAGCGGGGGTTGGCAAGGAGGTCACCCTGAAGGTAGCGCGCAGCAAAGAGCAGAAGGAACTCAAGGCACGGCTCGAAGCGGAACGGTCCGAGGTCTTTGCGCCTCCGTTCTTCTCCGAAGGAAGGACCGTGATTCAACGACTCGAACAACGGCTCGAAGAGCTGGAGAAGCGGATCTCGGAGCTGGAGCAAAAACTGAAAGAGCGCTCTCAGAAGTGACCGAGGATGGGTCCAGGTGCCGATCGGGGCAGGCCTCGACCAAGGCTGACAGCTCCCACAACGGCGACTGCTCATCCGACGGACTCTGTTCCAAGAACGAAGAAAGGAAGGACCATGAAATACCCCCTCGTGACCTTGACCGTGTTGCTGATCTCGCTGATGACCTTTGCCGTGCATGCGTTCAGTGAACAGAAGAAGCCCAGCGACCAGGAGCAGGCGAGTGTTTGGATGGAGAAGAAACTTCAGTATACGCAAAACATCCTGGCAGGACTGACGCAGGGCGATTTCAACAAGATTAGCAAGAACGCGGAAGCCATGCGCTTCGTCGGTTACCTGGAAAAGTGGGAGCGCGCACGGACGCCCGAATACAAACGGCAAGTCCAATACTTCGAACTCGCCAACGAAGAACTGATGCGCCAGGCCAGCGCGAAGAACATCGACGGCGCAACCTTAGCTTACTACCAGTTGACCGTCAGTTGTGTCCACTGTCATCAGGTCGTGCGCGAGAGCAAGAAGTAAGTTCACTCAGACTCAGCCTGAGGAGCGCTCCCAAACCTCCCCCAACGAATCGACTTGCGGAACAGAGAAGAAGGGCAAGAGCCAGAATAGCCTGCGAATACGGCGCAACGTCCAGCCCAGGGCAACACGTTTCAGGAGTGAAGAGCGAACAAAGGGCGCGCCCAGGTGCGCTCGCCAGGGAGTAGGAAAGAGCCGCCTCGAACCCAAATATACCCTCGCTACTGGAAAACCGACTAAAATGAATCCTTGGGGGCGGCTGGTGATCTGACGAACTCATCGTTTCCATTCCTGTCACCCTGCGCTGGGCGGATTCGCACAGCCCGCGCATCCAGGTGTGCCATTTGGTCGCGCCACGGATCGGTACGCCCCCACAGGATGCGGATTCCACCCAGGCGTTTTAGGCTAGTTAGAGCGACTTCGGGCCTTTTTCTATTCATCCGGCACGTATTCTGCGTAGCTCTACCCCCGAGGGATCGTGCATCGAGGGTACCGGGTAGCCACCCTGGGTCACGCCCCCTGCTGGAAGACGCCCGTGTCCTCTGCCTGCGCCCCGGATCACACCTGGTCTGCCCGAGGAGGACCGCGATCAGCTGATTCACGCGACTTTCAAACTGGATAACAAGACCCAGAGATCGCGGCAAGTACCGATCGGTTCTTCTTTGATTGCAGACCGCAAGGAGACCGCCATGGTGCTTTCTCAATTCACTGGCCGGATCAATCGCCTATTTTCCCGGGCTGGTAGCCGACCGAGGCGGCGCGCGAGCCGGCAGGGGTTTCGGCCCTGCCTGGAGGCGCTCGAAGACCGGGCCGTGCCGAGCACGATCACTGTCTCGAAGACCATCGATGAACCCTACAGCGACCTGGCACACATGACGCCTGCGACCCTGCGCTACGCCAGCCTGGCCTACAGGAATGGCGACACGATCGAATTCACCGCCGACCTCCAGAGAACGCCGCTCATCAGGCTGAGCAACGGCCCCGTGAACTTCCAGCACGGTGACGTGACCTTCATCGTTATGGGTACCGGCAAGATCACACCGATCACCCTCGCTGGTGCGATCATCCACTTCCTGCCAGACGAAGTGACCGGTCTAAGGGCTAACGTCAGTCTCTCTGACCTCAAGGTCACCGAGGCACCTTCCAGTAATGAAAGTGGCGGCATCACGATGGACGACGGTTTCGTGGCCCCTCTTCCCCCCAATCAGGGTGTTCTGACCCTCAATAACTGCAGCGTCAGCGGCAACAAGGGCTTAAGCATGTACGTCGCTTACGCTGCGGTGACCCTCAATAACTGCACCGCCTGCAATAACGGCCACATCCCCACCGGTCTTAATGGCGACGAAGTCGGGTTCGGCGGTGGCATCTTTGGCGAATCGAGTTCGTTGACCCTCAATGACTGCACCGTCAGCACAAACCTGTTCGGCATAAACTGCTCCACCAGCTCGGTGATTCTCAATCACTGCACCATCAGCAATAACGGCGCGCTCACCCGTTTGGATACCATTGATGCACCTCTAGACATCGGTTTTGGCATATACAACCTCACAGGCTCGTTGACCCTCAATAACTGCACCGTTAGTTGTAATTCGTATGGTATAGAATCTGATGGCTCTATGACCCTGAATAACTGCACTGTCAGCGACAACGATAAAGGCATTACTTTCTTCAGTGACCCGCCCCTCTCGGTCAATGCTTGGCTGACCCTCAATCACTCCACTGTCAGCGGCAACCAGATGGGCATTGGCGTCAGTGATGGTGCCCTGGCGACCCTCAATAATTCCACCGTCACGCACAACAGAAACATGCATGGTCTTGCCCTGGGGCTGGGCGCTGGTATCCACATCTGGCACTCCGAGTTGGTCCTCAACAACAGCACCGTCAGTGACAACGTTGCGTCATGGTTTGGCAATCGTGGTGAGGGTGCCGGCATCTTTTGCGAAGCTGGGCTCGTGAATCTCAACAACAGCACTGTCACAGGCAACACCGCTACCACGGGCGGGGGCGGCCTTCTGGTGATCGACAGCACGATAGTCATCCGCAACAGTACCATCAGCGGCAACACGGCCGAGCGCGATGGAGGTGGCGGTGGCATTGCCGGCTCGGGGACGGTGACCCTTTACGACAGCACTGTTAGCCGCAACACTGCGGGCGCCATGGGCGGTGGCATTTCGCTTGCCTCTGGGATGCTGACCCTTTACAACACCGCCATCAGCGATAACCGCGTCACCAATACCGATTGGTATCTCCCCGAGGGATTTAGAGTGGGCGGTGGGATCTTCAATATTGCGGGCATGGTGACCCTCAACAACAGCACCGTCACGGGCAACAGCGCCTTCGAGGCTGGCGGCGGCATTGTCAACGGCTGGTCCCTCTCCGGTAGCGATTACGGCACCGTCACTCCCCGGATTGCGATGCTGACCCTCAGCAACAGCACCGTCAGCGGTAACACAGCACCCAGGGGCGGCGGCATTGACAACTGGGGCACGGCGACCCTCAACAACAGCACCGTCAGGGGCAACAGCGCCACCGTCGATGGCGGCGGCATTTTTAACGGTGACTACCTCATCAAGGACTGGGACCTCAACTGGCCCCCCCACCTTTCGACGCTGACCCTCAACAACAGCACCGTCAGCGGCAATACGGCGCCCAGGGGCGGCGGCATTTACAACGTAGACACGATGGTCAACATTTACGACGCGGACTGGGCGGTGATCAACACGATGGTGGCCAACCGGTCTACGGTGATCTTGGACTCCAGCGTCGTTCGCAACAACAGCGCCTCCTATGGCGGGGGAATCTACAATGCCGGGACGCTGACGCTCAAGAATAGCACCGTCACGCACAACCGCGCCAAGATCGCTGGGGGCGGCATTGCCAACCAGGGCGAAGCGCTGTCCTTCGACAACAGCTTCGTCACGGGCAACAGCGCGCCCGAGGGCCCAGACGTGTGCTTCCTGTAGCGGGCGCCATTGGTTGCGTGATTCCCGAGCGGCTGAATTGGTGACGACGTGGAATGCCAGCCGCTCGGGACTGCTCTTTTCCACCTACCCAGTGGGCCACCAATCGTCAGCGTCCTGCCACCTGAGGGTCACTCCTCCGTTTCTCAAAAACTGTACGCCAAGGCCGGTCAGCCCGGCCCGAGGAGAGACCCAAGATCGTTGTTGTTTTGTCCGTTTGCTATCGGAAGGCCACTCCCGGGGATGCTCTCCCCGGCGCGTGAAGCCCTCTCTTCGCGGTTGCCATGCTCCGCGCGGCCCTCTACTGGTGCCCGCTCTCACTGATGTCCAAGATGACGGTAGCCAAGAACTTCCGGGAGGGTAGCCCTATGAAGCCGATACAGCTCACGCGCGAGCAACGCAAGGACATCGACCGGCGACGTAAAGCATCTCACGACCGACGCCTCTACGGACGCCTCACGGCCGTCCTGGGGGTCGCCGCAGGCAACACACGGGCGGAAGTCGGTGACCTGTTGGGGATCCGTCTCACCCAACTGGGCGATTGGCTGCGCGTCTTCCGCAACCAAGGGCTCGACGCCCTGTGTACCCTGCACCACCTGGGCGATCCGGGCAACCTTACCACGCCACAGGTCGAACAACTCAAGAAGGAAGTCCGCAGCGGCCGGTTCCGCAACTCCGATCAAATCCGCCACTGGCTCGAAGAAACCTTCGGCGTCCGCTACACGTCCAGTGGGGTCAAGCACTTGCTCAAGCGCATCGGTGCTAGCTACCACAAGGTGACCGGTTTCTTGTGGAAAGCTGATCCGGACAAACAACACGAGTTCGTCGCCAAGTGCGAGCGGCAAAAGGCCGCAGCGCAACGGCCGGGGGCCCAGCGCACGCGCCGGTATTTCGTGGATGCCTGTCATCCGCTGTGGGGGCTGGAACTGGTCTATGCCTGCTGGCTGCTGGTGGAGCAGCGTTTTCTGGCGGGGATGGGCAGCGGCCGCAAGCGGCTGAATATTCTGGGGGCGTATTGTCCAGACGACCAGGAGTACCTGGACCTGCGGTTGACGCGAGGCAACATCAATGGGGAACAGTTCGTGAACCTGCTGCGGTTGCTGCGGGCGACGCATCCGGAAACGGAGCGCTTTGTGTTGTATCTGGACCGTGCCAAGTATT
>JBGQLF010000535.1:0-7067 GCA_041499985.1 Gemmataceae bacterium | reverse complement strand
TGTGGCCATTGTCACTCCGACCACGGTGGCGGGGCGGTCGCGCTGCGGCTGCAGTTCCCGGCCGCGGTCGCCGAGATGAAGGCCGTCGACGTCCGCCCCACCCGCGGCGACTTCGGGCTGCCGGACGCCTGCATCATTAAACCGGGCGACCCCTATGCGAGCACCCTCTACTTCCGCATGGCCAAGTTCGGCCGCGACCGGATGCCCCACATCGGTTCCGAACGACCGGATGAGGGGGCCCTGAAGCTGATCGAACAATGGATCGCCGGCCTGAGCGCAGTCGCGGACAAGACAGACCCCGTCGCGCCGGGCAGCCCACCCGACAAGCTCCTGACGGACCCGAAGTCGGCGCTGCTGGTCGCCCGGAAGCTGGGGCGCGGCGAGCTGACACCGGCCGAGTTGGATTCAATGCTGGCGGCGGCGGCGAAGCTCACTCCCGGCCCGGTTCGCGAACTGTTCGAAGGCTACCTGCCTTCGGACGACAAGGGCGGGCGAAAGCTCGGCTCGAACCCTCGGCCCCGTGCTATTATGGCCCTGCCGGGGGACGCTGGCCGGGGCGAGACGCTGTTCTGGTCGTCGACGGTGAACTGCGGCAGCTGCCACAAGGTCGGCAACCGGGGCACGCCGCTCGGGCCGGACCTATCGACCATCGGGAAACTGCGCTCGCGTGCGGATCTGCTGGAGAGCCTCCTGGAGCCGTCGCGCCGGATCGAGCCGAAGTACGCTGCCTATCTGGCCCACACGGCAGACGGCCGTTCGTTTACCGGTCTGTTGGTCAAGCGGGACGAGAAAGAGGTCGTGCTGCGCGACGGTCAAAGCAAGGAGATCATCCTAGCGGCTAACAACGTGGCGGGACTGTGGCCGTCACGGAGGTCGCTCATGCCCGACGGACAGCTGGCCGGCCTGACCGCCCAGGAAGCGGCCGACTTGCTCGAATACCTTGCGACCCGCAAATGAAGGAGTCCACATTTCCCAGGCAGGCCAGCATTACCTACCGCCTGGGTTCATGACCGTCCATCAGGGGGCACCGGTGGCCTTCCCCCTATCCGACGGGCGAACTCCCAAGCTTTCGGCCAAGTACAAGTACACGGTCCTGCCGTCGGAGTCGATCATGAATCGGCTCGGATATCAGTTGCTCGGCGGCGGCAAGAACGACGAGGCCATTGCCGTATTCAAGTCGAACGTCCAACGGTATCCGAACTCGGCCACTGTGTACGACAGCCTGGCGAAAGCGTACGAAAAGACCGGCAAGCTCGACCTGGCCAAGCCGAATTACGAACGAATCGTCCAGCGCGGAAATAAGAACAAGGACCCGGACTTGCAGCAATACCGGATCAACTTTGAGCGTGTGAGCAAGACGTTGCTAAAAGCCGGCAAGACGCCAGAAAAATGAGGGCGTGACGAAAACAGGCCGCACGCCGGCGAACAGAAACCAGGAAAGCCAGGTTGTCGTGCTTGAAGATTCGGCAGCAGGTTCGGACAACGGCGAAGAAAACTATGAAGAAGATAGTCAAGATCGTAGGAATCACCATTGTGATGACTGTGGCCTTCCCTGGGGGGGCTCCTGCGTCCGACTGGTCTCAGTTCCGCGGCCCCAACAGCTCCGGCCGGCCCGCCAACGACGCGCCGCTGCCCGCCGAGCTGGGGCCGGACACCAACGTGCTCTGGAAAACCGCCCTGCCCCCGGGACACTCCTCCCCCGTCGTCGCTGGCGACCGCGTCTACCTGACCGCCGTCCGGCAGAATCGGCTGGTTACCCTGGCCCTGGATCGCCGCAGTGGCACCCTTCTCTGGGAGGCGGAGGCACCCGTCCGGGCGTTGGAAAAAGTGCACAAGATCGGGAGCCACGCCCAGTCTACACCTGCTGCCGACCTGGAGCGCGTGGTCAGCTTCTTCGGCTCGGCCGGCCTGTTCTGCTACGACAAGGCCGGCACGCTGCTGTGGCACCTGCCGATGGGGCCGTTCAACAACGACTTCGGTGCGGCCAGCTCCCCCATTATTGTTGGCGACCGCGTGCTCCTCTGCCAGGACCATGACGAGAACTCGTTTCTCCTGGCGCTGGAGAAACGCACGGGTAAGATCATCTGGAAAACGGACCGGTCTGAATTCCTGCGCGGCTTCGCCACGCCGGTGATCTGGGACGTTGCCGGCGGCAAGCAGGTCGTGGTGGCGGGCACGTTGCGCGTGGCGAGCTACGATCTGGAGCATGGCAAGGAAATGTGGACCGCCTGGGGTCTGGCCCGTACCATCTGCGCCACACCGGTAGTGGGGGACGACGGCCGCCTGTACGTGTCCGGCTGGGCGGCGGGCGGCGACCCCGGCGTGCCCATTGCGGTCGAGCCGTTCGACGACGTCATTAAACGCCTGGACAAAAACGGCAATGCCACCCTGGAGCGCTCCGAGTTGACCGACCACCCGTTCGGCGAGCGCTTCACACAGGTAGACACCAATGGCGACGGTTCCATCACCCGCGCGGAGTACGAGCGCTTCCGGGAGCTGTTCCAGAAGGGCAAGAACGCGGTGCTGGCCATCAACCCGGGCGGCCAGGGGGACGTGACGGCCTCACACGTGGCCTGGGCGAACACCCGCCAGGTACCGTTTTGCGCTTCGCCCTTGTACTATGGCGGGTTCGTCTACACGGTCAAGGACGGCGGCCTGTTTGCTTGCCTGGACCCCCGCGATGGCAAGCCGCTCAAGTTTGGCCGCCTGCCGGGCGCCGGCAGCTATTACAGCTCCCCGGTTGCGGGGGACGGCAAGATCTACCTGCTCAGCGTGAGTGGCCGATTGTCGGTAGTCCAAGCCGGGCGCGACTGGAAGGTGCTGTCCCGGAGCGCCTTCGAGGAAGACGTCTACGCGACCCCCGCCATCGCCGATGGGCGAATCTACCTGCGCACCTCCGGACACCTTTATTGCTTCGGGGTGGGGGGAAAGAAGTGAACTTCGTCGGGGCAGGGACCACCCACCTACGGCGAGTCGCTCAAGGCGACGCGACCGTTTCGCTCGGCCGATTACCGGGAGGCACGGGGTGGATCTGCCGCCAGCGGTAAAAGTTGGGTTCGGAAACGCCGACTTCTGGCAATAGACGTTATCGGGAATAAGCCATTTCGTTACCTTCCCAGTTGCCGCTTACGGTTCTGAAGTCGGAGGTTATGCAATCCCGATGCAGCTTCCCTGACCGAATCCGACACTCCCTCTTTGGTGTTCCGAAATACGTCTTTAACGATGCGACAGCGTTTCACGCCTGCGAGAGCATGCTCTACCCGGACCCGAAGGCGTGCGAACTTACGATTCGTTCGCTTCTCCGCGGGCGGCGTGCGGATCGCCTTGATCGATGGCGGACAGGATGCGGGTAACTTCGTTCATCGGCAGCACCGAGAGTCTCGACCATACCGGCGGAATGCTTTCGCCCGGGTCCGTGAGCGCGGTTCGGAATTAGCAATGGTTCGTTTTCAATTCTCCATTTTCAATTTCCTTTTGGTTGAGCCTCTATCCTGGCGTATAACCACACTACGCGCGGTCTCCAACCGGGAGACCCAAACCCGAGCGCCCTTGGGAGAGATGCCGCATGAAACGCTTGGCCTTGGCAAGTGCTCTACTCCTGGCTGCTGCCTCCTGGCAGTTCCTTCCGGGCGATCTCGCCCCCGGGATGCAGGAAGTCCAGTTGAATGGCCACACCTTCACGCTTCCCGCCGGCTTCGAGATCGAACTCGTTGCCGGGCCGCCGCTGGTCAATCGGCCGATCGTCGCCGATTTCGACGAGCAGGGCCGACTCTATGTCGCCGATTCGTCTGGCTCTAATGACAAGCCCGACCAACAGCTCAAGCAGAAGCCCCATCGCATCGTCCGGCTAGAGGACACCGATGGCGATGGCCGATTTGACAAGAGCACCGTATTCGCGGACGGCATGATGTTTCCCGAGGGGACCATGTGGTTCGCGGGGTCGCTCTACGTGTCGGCACCGCCGAGCATCTGGAAGCTGACGGATACCGACGGCGACGGCGTGGCCGACCAGCGGACCGAGTGGTTCCAGGGCAAGACGCTGACGGGTTGTGCGAATGACTTGCACGGACCTTACCTCGGCCCGGATGGCTGGATCTACTGGTGCAAGGGGGCGTTTGCGCAACAGACCTATGAGCGTCCCGGCCGGCCTCCCTTGGTCACCCGAGCAGCGCATATCTTCCGCTGCCGGCCCGATGGCTCCGGCATCGAGCCGGTGATGACCGGCGGCATGGACAACCCCGTGGACGTCGTGTTCACCCCAGGCGGCGAACGCATCTTTACGACCACCTTTTTGCAGCATCCAGGCGGCGGCCGGCGCGATGGCCTGATCCACGCCGTCTACGGCGGCGTCTACGGCAAAGATCATAACGTGCTCGACGATCATCCGCGGACGAGCCCTGCCTTGATGCCGGTGCTGACGCATCTGGGTCCCGCCGCTCCGGCCGGCCTGACCCGATTCGAGTCGCGCGCTTTCGGAGCGGAATATCAGGACAACCTGTTTGCCTCCCTGTTCAACCTCCACAAAATCACGCGCCATGTGCTTCAGCCCACTGGGGCGACATTCCAGATGCGCGATGAAGATTTTGTAGTTTCGAGCAACCTCGATTTTCATCCGACGGACGTGCTGGAGGACGCCGACGGCAGCCTGCTCGTGGTCGACACGGGTGGCTGGTACAAGCTCTGCTGCCCGACGTCGCAGCTGCACAAGCCGGATGTGCTCGGCGCCATCTACCGTGTGCGCCGCAAGGGTTCTCCGCGTCCCGAGGATCCGCGCGGACTGAAGCTGGCCTGGTCCAAGCTGACGGCCCCAGAGCTGGCGAGTTTGATGGACGATCCGCGTCCCGCGGTGCGCCGGCGGGCGGTACAGACGCTTGCGGAGAAGGGCGCCGATGCCATTCCGGTGCTTGTCGAGGCCCTGCGTCCAACCCGCTCGGCCGAGGCGCGGCGCAATGCGGTGTGGACCGCGACCCGGATCGAGCAACCCAGTGCTCGAGCGGCCGTGCGCACGGCGCTGGCCGACCCGGAGGAGACGGTTCGCCAAGTGGCAATGCATTCCATCAGTGTCCGGCGGGACAAGGATGCGTTGCCGGCGCTGGTGCAGGTGCTTCAGCAGGGCTCGCCTCACAACCAGCGTGTCGCCGCCGAAGCCCTCGGGCGCCTCGGTGACAAGTCGGCTGTGCCGGCGCTCCTGGAAGCACTAGGAAAGCCGATGGATCGCGTGCTGGAACATTCTTTGACCTTTGCCCTGATTGAAATCGCCGATGCCGACGGAACCGCTGCCGGTTTGCAGAGCACGCAGCTGTCCGTCCGGCGCGCCGCTGTGATGGCGCTCGACCAGATGGGCGGCGGTCGGCTCGAAGCAGCAATCGTGGCGCGCGAGCTCGCGGCCGCAGACCCGGCCATGAAGGAAACCGCCTGGTGGATCGCCAGCCGGCATCCGGATTGGGGCGGGGCGCTGGCGGGTTTTCTGCGCGAGCGCCTGGCCGCGAAAGGCCTGACGGCGGCGGAGCAGGACGAGCTGGTCCAGCAGCTGGCTCGGTTTGCGCGCGCCACGGCGACCCAAGAGCTTCTGGCCCAGCTACTGCGCGATGCCACGGCTCCGCGGGAAGCTCGTCGCCTAGTGTTGCGAGCGATGGCCGGAGCAGGCCTCCGCGATGCCCCAGACGCGTGGCTTGCCGGAGTGGCCTCGATCTTGTCCGGAAGCGATGACGAGCTGACGCGCGAGGCCGTCGCCACGGCCCGCACCTTGCGCATCCGCAAGGGGCCGTCCAACAAGCTTGCCGAGGGGTTGCTCACCATCGCGCGCAACACCGAAGTTCCGGTGAGCGTGCGTGTGAATGCTCTCGCGGCTGTACCGGGCGGGCTGACCCAGATCGAGCCGTCCTTCTTCACTCTCCTGCATGCCCAGCTGGGTCCGGACCAACCGCTCGCCATTCGGACCGTGGCCGTGGACGTGTTCTCGCGCGCCAAGCTGAACGCTGAGCAGCTGGCGGCGCTGACCGAGTCCCTGAAGACAGTGGGGCCGATGGAAGTGGACCGCTTGCTGGATGCGTTTGCGTCCTCAACCGACGAGAGCCTGGGTCAGCGTCTCGTCGCGGCGCTCAAGGCGTCGGCCGCTCGCTCCAGCCTGCGCGTGGAGATGCTCCGGCCGCGATTGGCGAAATTCGGTGCCCCGATCCAGCCGCAGGCCGAGGAGTTGTACGCCGCCATCGACGTGGATGCGTCCAAGCAAAGGACCCGACTCGAGGAGCTGCTCACCTCGTTGAAAGACGGCGACATCCGCCGCGGCCAGGCCGTGTTCAATAGTTCCAAGGCGGCCTGCTCGGCGTGCCATGCCATCGGCTATATGGGCGGGAATTTTGGTCCCGATTTGACGCGCATCGGCCAGATTCGCAGTGAGCGCGATCTGCTGGAGGCGATCGTCTTTCCTAGTGCGAGTTTCGTCCGCAGTTACGAGCCAGTGCTGGTCACAACCAAGAACGGCAAGCTCATCAATGGGGTGATCCGCAAGGACGCCCCGGACGAGATCGTGCTGGCGACGGGAGTCAATCAGGAAGTGCGCGTCGCCCGGTCCGACATCGACGAGATGCAGCTAAGCAAGGTGTCGATTATGCCGGCGGGGCTCGACCAGCAACTGACGCTGCGCGAGTTGGCGGATCTGGTGGCGTTCTTGAGGGCGTGTAAGTAGGGCAGGAGGAAGGGGGGGAGTGGAATCCCCGCTTGGCCCTAGGGCGAGATTCGGGGTAAAATAGCAGCTCCGGTGGCAAACGAGGGATGAGCGCGAGGCAAAGGGAGAGGGAAACATGGCCATGACGCTGGAGGAAGTCGAGAAGCGCTTGGCGGCATTGGAACAAGAGGTAGCCGTGTTGCGGCAGCGAGTGGATCGGCAGGCGGAGGAGACGCCGGCTGAGCGAGGGGCCCGAATGCTGCGGGAGGCGGAGACGAGTCAGTCGCAGCTGTCCGCTGCCTGGGACAAGGCGATGCAGGCGATGGGCATCCGCGGCGAGCCGATCGGGGCGGAGAGGCTTCAAGCGATGATGGTGGCGTGCGGAGTCAATCCGGAGGAC
>JBGQLF010000534.1:0-7069 GCA_041499985.1 Gemmataceae bacterium | reverse complement strand
TGCGTCTGCACCGGGGTCGATGCGAACACTTGGTTCTCGTTGGCGTCCTTGACGACGAACGACACAAGCGCGTCCTGCTGCCGGTTGACCGCGTTGAGCAGCTGGGCCTTGACGTCCACCAGGCCGCCGGGATTGGTGAACGCCGGTGTGGCGGTCACCGCCGTCACCGACAGGAACTCCGCCCGGGCGGTGAACGAGCCGGAGGCGGTCTGGGTGATTTCCGGCGCCCCCTCTGCCGTGGCGCTCACGGTGAATGTGAACGGGAGGAGCTGCGTCGTCGAGGTTGAGGTGAGCGTGACAAACAGGTCCGGCACACCGTTGCTCCCCGGCGTGACCTGGCCTGGAGCGAGCGTGATCGACGTCTGGCTGAGCATGCCGTTGACGCCAGCCGGCAAGCCCCCCAGCGTGAGGTCGTACGTCGTGGTCTGGCTGCCCGTGTTTTGCAGGACGAGTTGGTAACTCGTCGGAGTATTGGGTTGCCCGACCTGGCTGTTGTTCACGAACGCGAGCGTGAAATTGTGGGCGGCCTCGTCGGCCAGGGTCTGGGCGAGGCTTCCCAGGTCCGTGCCCAATTGCGAAGTGGCGGCCTGCACCTGGCCGGCGGTGGTCGCCTGCGCCAGCGCCGCGCGATTAGCCGTCAGGGCGGGGCACGAGGGGCGCGAGGAACCGATCGGCGCCGAGCAGGCCGATGAGGGCGTCGAGCGCGGCTAGCGCCTGGCTGTTGAAGACGCGGCTCGTCGGATTTTGCACCAGATTCGTCAAGGCGATGCTGAGGTCGTTGAGACGGTTGGCCAAGTTGGTGTTGCCGAGCTGGCCCGCGGCTACGGCGGCGTTGGCGATGGCAGTCGCACCCGGGACAACGACGTTAACGGGCAGGATCAAAGTCTGCGTCTGCGGCGAGGCCGATGGGCCAAAGGTTACGGTGATCGTGGCCTGGAGCAGGCTGTTCAGGGGCGTCGCGGCGTCGGGCGCGAGCATGATCTTTTCGGTCGTGGATTGGCCCACCTGGAGCGAGACGGGGGCCAGGCCGCTGACCGTCAGCCCGCTTGAGGTCGTGGCCGTCAGGGCAATGTTATTCTCGTTCACGTTGCCGACGTTGGTGAGCGTCAGCGTGTCCGTGACTCCGACACCAGGTGTCGTGCTGACGGCCGTCGGGTTGGCCGTCACAGTAACACCATCGATGGCGGGGACGGTGTACATCACGGTCTGCGACTGCGTGAGCGCTGGGTTGGTCGCGCTGGTCGCGGTGACCAGGAACGAGACCTGGGTCCCCGGAGCGGGAAGCTGGCTGCCGGTGGCTTGCAGGTAAATGCCGAGAAACCCCGTTTGGCCGGCCGAAACAGGGAGGCTGGCCGCGCTGCGCCGGACCGTGAAGCCACTGGGGAGGTTGGAAAGGGTCAGGTTGTAGGTATCGGTCGCCGGGCCGGTGTTGTGGATCATGGCCCGAAAGGCCGACGGCACCTGGGCCCCGTTAAAAGGAACGGTGAATTCCGGATCGGGGTTAACGGCGAACGCAAACCCCGGCGAGGTGGGCAGGATCGTCACATTGACCGTGGTTTGCGCCAACAAGTCCGGATTGGTCGAAGATTGGGCGACGATCTGGATCGGGTGGACACCAGCTTGAAGGCCCGGAGCGGGAGTTGCGGTGACGGTACCATTGTTGTCAATGGTCACGGTCCAGCCCGGTGGCGCCTGGGCGCTGAGGTTGTAAGTGTCGGCCAAGCTGGTGTTGACGTTGACTTGGAAAGTGACCGGCGCGTTTTGATCGGTCGTGCGCGTGGTTGGAGCAGCCGATACCGCGAGCACATTGGCCGCGTTGCCATGGAGCGTAATGGAGTCGGTATTGTTGCCGCCGCCCGCCACGACCTGGAGGGTCCCGGTATAGCCCGTCAAGGCGACGTCGTTGGTGGGATCGAGCGGATTGCCACCGACGACCAGATTGCCCGTTCCCGGCCCGAGATGGACCGTGCTTGCGGTCGCGGTAATCGTGACGGTCCCGCTGAAACTCGGCGAGGTGCTCGGTCCGCTGCCGGTGAGCGTGGCCGATGAGGTCGTGATCGTGTAGGTCCCGGCGGGAAGGCTCTGACCATTGAAGGTGAGGCCGTCGGTCGTTAGCGTGATCGCGACATTGCCCGTCACGGTCGCCGTGTAATTGTCCCAGTTCGCGCTGACGCCGAGACTGCTCTCCGAGGGTCCGTAGAACGCCAGGCTGCCCTTCCCCGTGACGCCGTAGGCCACGGTTCCCGTGATGGCCGTCGCGACACCGTTCGTGACGCTTAAGCCCACCGTGCCGGAGCCGATCAGATTTCCAGTCCCGTCGCGAACGGTCCCCACGGAAACGGAGAGCGTTTGCGTCTGGAGGCCGCTAGTCCCGACCGCTTGCCAATCTGCTGTCAGTGTACCCGAGGTATTGAAGAAGGCCGAGGCGATCGTTCCGTCCACGGCACCCGCCGGACGAGAGGCCGCTGCCGGAACCGTTGCCTCGGCTGGCCCCGTGTCGGTGGGCCGAGTCGGCGATGGGTCGGTGAGCGCATTCAGGACGGGTGGGTCCGCAAACAGCTCTTGCAGGCCCCACCCGGCGGCCAGGGCAAAGCCCGCGACGAACAGCGGTAAGGTCGCATTGAAGCGCTCGATCCGCGTTTCCCCATATGTGAAAATCTTAACGAGGAGTTGGATCGCGAGGAGCTTGCCGACCGCCTTCCCGAGACCTCGGGGCAGGACACTCGTGAGAACAGCCTGCAAGATCGCTTTGCTTGTCAGGAAGAAAGCGTCGTAGATTCCGCCCGCCAGTAAGCCTTGGCCAAACTGAGCTGCCCCGGCCAGAACGCGCGTCACGATCACCTGGAGTTGGGTGTTCTCCTGCCCCGCGTGCGTGCCGTCGTCCAGAACTCCAATCGACGCGCCGGTGTTCGGGTCGATTTCCAGCCAGGCCAACCGCAGCGCGCCGTTCACGGTGATTCCCGCAGCCGGTGTGAGAACGAACTTGCCCTGGGCCAGGGCTTCGGTGATGAAGACCTTGGCGGAGGGCGGAAGCGCCAGCCCGTCCAGGAGGGCCAAGTCGGTCGGGGAGAGCAGCGTGAAGGTCACCCCCTGCGCCAGAGCCATCGCCAGGAGTGATTGGGCGCTGAGGTTCGAAGACATCCCCAGGTTGCCTTGGGACTGCGACTGCGCGGACGCGATCACGTTCGCTTCGATGGAGGTATCCAGTTGCCCGCGCACCATGTTGAAGGCCAGGCCCATTGCCTTGGTCTGGCCGGGCACGGCCACAGCCCGGATGTCATCTTTGTTCAGGTCGATGGCGAAAGACAGGTCCACGGGACTATTGTTGCCGCCCTCCAGGCGGGCACGGAGGATGGTGATCCGGGGGCTGTCGAAATAGGCCAGAGCCCCCATGCGGCTGCCGACGAGAGCCGTGGTCGTGTCGGAGAGCGCGAGGAATGCGGCCAGCTGAGCCCGGCTCACGGCGACCAGGGTTTTTTGGATCAGGGAGACGATGGTATTGGCCAGCGCTTCCCGCGCAGGGTCGCCTGGCGCGGGCGGGTTCGCCACGCTTGGCTGTAGGGCTTGGAGCTGGGCCAACAAAGGCGCGGCCTGCTCGTTTGCCCTGGCGGGGACGCCGGCGCCGAGTTCGCTGGGGAGGATCGAGAAGGTCGTCACCTCAACGGGGGAGAACAGCGGCGCACTTTGCGGGTTGATGGAAACCGATGCGGCCTGACCGTTGTTCCGTGCGACGGCCCCGATGCGGTCGGCCACGGTGTACTGGTGTGCTTCCGCCGGCTGACCGGGCCCCTGCTCGGTGAAGTTCAGGAACACGCCGGTAATGACTTGGCTCCCGAGCGGAAAGTTTGTCAAGATTTCCTGATAATCTTGGCCCCGAATGACCGTATCCGAATTGAGATCTGGTTGCGCCACGTCACCCACGATGAGGTAAGGCGAATACGTATTGGTAGTCGCCTGGATGATCGCGGAGGCGGTACGCGACGTGATCAGATGCCCCAGCGAGAGGGATCGACCTACGAGATCGGCATCGTTGAACGTCTGATCGAGGACAGTCGTGTCGTGCAGACCCGACAAGCCGAAGAGATTCTCGGCGGTGGTGTCGGTCTCGACGACGAGCTGAATTTCCGTCTTGGCGCGGAGGTTGTCCGGCACTTCGGTGAACGTGCCCGTGGCGACGGTAAAGCTTTGCCCGATCGTGGCCTGGGGCAGAAGTGGGTCGGCGTCCTTTATGCCGTTACCCGCGTCGAATTGGAACCAGTAATGGCTTTCCGTCTCCGCGAGAAGCCGAGGATCATCGGCGGGGTCGGAGATCGGCGTTCCGTCCGAGATCAAGCCGACTGTGTGATCGCTGGCCGGAAACATCGACAGGATGAGCTGTTGGGCCTGGCTCTGTGATAGCGTGCCCGAGACGTACTGAGCCGGGATACCCGAGGCACGCATCAGGGCCACGCCGAGGCTGGCCACGTCGAGAGCGTTGCCGGCACTCGACCAAAGCGTGCCGCGCGCCCCGCGCAGGGAGCCGGTGTACGAGTTGTAGCCGATGTCATTGTGCAGGAAGTTGAAGATCTGTTGGGGATCGTAATTGAGCTTGGCCGCCTCTTCCTGGACGAACGGGTCCGTGGTGTTGGCATCGGGCGTGGAGACGAGCAGATTGGGGTCGACTCAAATGAAGAACTTGCGACCGGCGCGCCTTGTCCTCTTGGCAGCGGGACTGCTAGGAGTTACTCAGGTGGCTTCGGCCCAATCCTACCGTTTCACCACGATCGACGTCCCCGGTGCCAGTGCGACCACTGCTTTGGGACTCAACAATGCTGGACAGCTTGTCGGTCGCTACACCGATGGGACCGGCACACACGGCTATTTTCTCAACATGGTCGGCGGCTCCTTCACAACGATCAGCTTTCCCGGGTCGACCAACTCCCGGTCCCAAAAGATCAACGATGCGGGCCAGATCGTGGGGCTATACGTCGATGCCAGCAGCGTGACTCACGCCTATTCCCTCAGTGGCGTCGGGGGCACCTTCAGCACCATCGATCCTCCGGGCTCCATGTTTGCCCGCGGCCTGGGGGTCGCCGACTCCGGCCAGATTGTGGGCGACTTTAGCCTGGATAACATCACTTTCCATGGCTATTCCCTGAGTGGCGTTCCAGGCGGCGTCTATACGCAGATTGACCATCCGGGCGCCTCCAGCACACAAGCCTTTGGAATCGGTCTCATGAGCGGTGCCATCCTGGGCAGTTTCTTCGATGGCACGACCTTCCATGGCTTTCATCTGACAGGGCTTGGGGGGATGTTCACCACCATCGATTTTCCCGGCAGCCCTCGTACCGAACCCTCCGGGATCAACAGCGCCGGTCTCATTGTCGGCGATTACGAGGATCCTCCCATCATTACGGGCACGTTTCACGGATTCTTTCTCAGCGGCCTGGGGGGCACTCCCACTACCTTCGACTTTCCCGGCTCGACTACCAGTCAGGCTCGCGACATTAACAACAACGGCACCATCGTGGGCTTTTACACCGACGCGGGGGGCATAACACACGGTTATGTTGCGACCCTTGTGCCGGAGCCAGCCTCGGTCCTCCTCCTTGGTCTCGGCCTCGCCGGGCTGGCGGCAGGGTGGAGTAGAAAGCGTTTGCTCGGGAAGGTCGTGCGCTGACGCCAGGGCAGGACTGGAACCTGATTCCGGGAATCAGGATGCCCCTTGCTCCTTTTGCTATCGGCTGGGTGGCACGCCCTGAGTCTTCGAAGGGCGTGGAGAGCAGGCCGACCACGCCCTTCGAAGACTCAGGGCGTGCCACCCATTTGTTGACATATCATTGTCAGTGTCCAAGTTCTTGTTGCGCGGCGCCTTAGCTTGCCTGGGTGATGCGCTCGATCGCCCATTCTACGGCTTCTCGTACCAACGGCTCTGGATCCGTCCGAGCCCGTTGTAGCGCCGGCAAGGCGGACGGCTCGCCGCGGTTGCCTAGAGCAATCGCTGCGTTGCGCAGCAAGCCGCGCCGCTTGGCTCGGGTCAAGGCGGTGCCACGGAAACGCTGGCGGAATTGCTCCGGTGACAGGTTGAATAGTTCAACCAGGTCGATCGACTCCAGGTCCGGGCGCGGCTCGAAAGCCGGTTCGCTGCCCAGCGGCGCCTTGCGGTTCCACGGACAAACCTCCTGACAAATATCGCAGCCGAACACCCAATCGCCCAGGCCTTCGCGGAGTTCCGTCGGAATCGCGCCTTTCAGTTCAATGGTCAGATAACTGATGCAGCGCCGAGCGTCGAGCATGCCAGGACCAACGAAGGCCTGGGTCGGGCAGGCGTCGAGGCAAGCAGTACACGTGCCGCAATGGCTGGTCTCATGGACCGGGTCGGGTTGAAGACTCAGGTCGAGCAGCAACGCGCCCAGGAAAAAGTAACTGCCCAGCCGTTTGTTCAACAGCATCGTGTTCTTCCCGAACCAGCCCAACCCGGCGCGACGCGCGAAGTCGCGTTCCAGCAGCGGGGCCGTATCGACAACGCCTCGGCCACGGCAGTCGGGAACTTCTTCCCGGATCCACGCGAGGAGCTGATTCAACCGCTGGCGCAGCACGTCGTGGTAGTCGGCGCCGCGAGCATAGCGAGCAACTTGGCCGGATCCTTGGTTTTCGGTCCTCGCCCCCGGGTTGTAGTTCATCCCCACCATGACGATGCTCTGGACCTCGGGCAGGATCGACGCGGGGTGCCGGCGTGCGTTGGCGTGGCGGTGCATGTAGCCCATCTCGCCAGCAAAGTCGCAGTCGAGCCAGTCGCGCAGGCGGTCGAAGCCGTCGGCCGGGGTGGCTGCGGCGATGCCGACTAGCTCGAAGCCCAGAGCGCGAGCGCGCTGTTTGAGACGAAGTTCTAGAGAGAGCATGACAGCAGCCTGTCATTCCCGCACGGGCTGTATGGGATGTGCGACATCTGGAGTTCCGTTCTCCGTGGCACGAATCGCACTGCTAAGCCGGCAAGTCATGCTGCCATCACTCCAGATTTGCACATCATGGATGGCGAGAGACAGTGAGTCGTCCGCCGAACGGAGGTGCAGGCCCATCGCCGTGATGG
>JBGQLF010000533.1:0-7070 GCA_041499985.1 Gemmataceae bacterium | reverse complement strand
TCCTATGTCTTTTGTTCGATCCAAACGGCCCGGAGGCTTCTGGGCTTGAAAGCGGAGCAGGCGATTTACCTGCTGGCCCGCTGCCAGGACCCGGCGAGCGCCCCTGTGGTGGTTCAGCGCCTGCGCAGTGCCTATCCCAACCTGTCGGCGTTCACGCGTGAGGAATTTTCCCGACGCTCGCGCCTCCACTGGCTGACGAAAACCAAGGCCGGCATTGCCCTGGGCTACGCCGCGGCGCTGGGCCTGCTGGTCGGAGCCGTGGTCACCAGCCAGACACTCTACGGAGCCACGGCCTCCTCGCTGCGCCAGTTCGCCGTGCTGTGGGCGCTGGGCATTCCGCGCTGGCGCATGGCGGCCCTGGTTCTGTCCCTGTCCTTCTGGGTCGGAGTCCTCGGCCTGGTCCTGTCGCTGCCCGCCATCCTGGTGGTTGCCCAGGGCGCCGATCTGCTGGGAGTCGCCGTGCTGCTGCCTGGCTGGCTCCTGGCGTCCACGGCTGCCATCACCCTGGCCATGGCTCTGCTGTCGGGCTTGGCCGCGCTTCGTTTGCTCCGGCACATGGAACCGGCCATTCTGTTGCGCTGACCGGACGCGCTGCCATCGCTGCGCCGCCGGCTCACTTCTCCTTCACGTCATAGCAGAACAGCATGTCCTCATCACGTAGGTACAGCCGACCACTGGCAACGACGGGATGGCAGAACGTGGCAAAGCGGCTGCGTTCGGGCTGCCGAAGGCGGCCCTTTTCCGTGTAGCCGTCGGGCGTGGCCTCCACCAGGGCGACGACCCCTTGTTCATTGCGCACATACAGATGGCCATCGGCCGCTATCTGTGAGCCTCGGCCGACCGAGCGCTCCTGCCACCGGCGCTTCCCGGTCTTGAAATCAACGCACACCAACGCGGCGCCTGTGGTGCCGTAGAGGAACTCGCCGATGCGAAGGACGCCCCCGTGATGACTCATGATCCAGCGGAGGAGATAGATTTGCTGGACGCGCATTTCCGAACCGTCGGCGCTCAGCCGGAGCAGGGCGTCGCCGCCGGCATCGTCACCGCCGTTGGCGGTGCTGAAGAGATAGCCATCGTGAAAGATCGGCGTGGCACAGCTCGGGCCGCCGATGTGGCGATTGTAGCGCCAGAGCAGTCGGCCATCCTGAGCCGAGACGCCAATGAGGCCGCTGCCGAGGAACTGGATGTACTGCTTGATGCCGTCCACCTCGATCACGATGGCGGAGGCGTACCCCGGCCCGTTGGCCTCGGGCTTTTCCGTTTTCCAGAGGACCGCCCCGGTTTTCTTGTTGAGCGCCACCATCGTGGCTGTGGGACCACCTGGAGTGCAAACCAGCACGTCGCCATCGACGAGCGGCGATTCCGCATAGGCCCAGATCGGCTTGCTGCCTTCAAAGTCTTTAACCAGCTGTTTGCGCCAGAGGATCGTTCCGGTCGCGGTGGCGGCGCACACCAGGTCGCCGGCAGAGCCCAAGGCATACAGAAGATCGCCATCCACCGTTGGCGTGGAACGCGGACCGGGGTAATTAGGACCGTCGTTCTTGCCGACGGCACCGACCTGGGTGGACCAGAGCAGCTTGCCATCTTGAATGTCCAGGGCCAACAGGTACTCTTCCTGGCCCTTGCTGCCCAGGACGAACAGCCGGCCGCCGGCGACACTCGGCGTGGCGTAACCGCCGCCCAGGCCGGTGGCTTTCCAGAGCAGCTTGGGACCGCCCTCGGGCCATTGTTTGAGCAAGCCAGTTTCGCGCGACACGCCAGTGCGGTCCGGTCCGCGCCAACTGGGCCAATCACCCGGAGTCGCTGGAAGCTGGGCGTGCGCCAGGGAAGGCGCGGTACAAACGCTAACGAGGAACAGAGACACGACGGCTCGCGGTACAAGCATGCGGGGACTCCTGGGAAGAGACGGCTTCGAACCGCCACTCATGGTAAAGGATGAAGGAGGAAGGATGAAGGAAGAAAACAGATGCCGATTTCCGATCCATCCTTCCTCCTTCCTGGATCGCTGCCTTTGCCAACCGGCGTTCCCAGCGACCGACCTGGGGTGGTAGACTGGCTCCGTCCGCCCATCACGGATGCGCGCGCTCGCCCATGACGGCGGTGCTTTTGGCGAGGACAAGGCTGCCCGGATATGGATCAAGATACGGATCTCGGCGGTACGAACGGAGCCTTTCCGAGCACCCAGTGCGCGGTGCTGGTGGCCACGAGAAGTACCGATCCGCTGGTGCGCCAACAGGCCTTCGAGGTCCTGGTCGCTGCTTATTGGAAGCCGGTCTATAAGTACATCCGCCTCCAGGCGGCGCTGTCCAACGAAGATGCAAAGGACCTGACGCAGGCGTTTTTCGCGGCCGCACTGGAGAAACGCTTCTTCGAGCGCTACGACCCGGCCAAGGCCAAGTTTCGCACCTACCTGCGCGTCTGCGTCGATGGTTTTGTTGCCAACGAGCGCAAAGCAAAGAATCGTCTCAAACGCGGCGGCACTCGGGAAATCCTTTCCCTGGATTTCGTGGCCGCCGAAGGGGAGCTACGCCACCAGGACCTGCCTGGCGGCACGGATCTCGACGACTACTTCCACCAGGAGTGGGTGCGCAGCCTGTTCGGCCTGGCGGTGGACGAGCTACGCCGTTCCTGTGCCGCGTCCGACAAGCACGTCCAGTTTGCCCTCTTCCAACGGTATGATCTCGAAGGCCCCGATCTGGCGGAGAAACCGACCTACGCGCAGCTCGCCGAGGAGTTCGGACTCTCGGCCATGCAGGTCACCAACTATCTCGCCTTTGCCCGGCGCCAGTTCCGCCAACTGATTCTCGATCAGCTGCGCGCCACCACGGGAAGCGATGAGGAGTTTCAGGCGGAAGTGCAGCGCTTACTCGGAGGCCAACGCCGATGAGGTGGCTCTCAGACGCGGCTGTCGACCATCTGTGCCAGGTTGCGGACTGGCCCGATCTCAGCGGCACCCGCTATGACGTCGTCACCAAGTTGGCCCAGGGTGGGATGGCGTCGGTCTACCTGGCGACCGATCGGGCGCTCGATCGTCCCGTTGCATTGAAGATCCTGAGCGATACCCAAACCGAGCCGCAAGCCGCGCTGCGGATGGCAGCGGAGGCGCGGATCCTTGGCCGGCTGGAGCATCCTGGAATTGTTCCGGTTCATGACGTGGGTGTGCTGCCGGATGGGCGGACCTATTACGTCATGAAATATGTGCGCGGCCAACGCCTAGACGAGCATGTGAGTTCCGCCAGTCCACTGGCTGCGCGGTTACGGATCTTTGAGAAGATCTGCGACGCGGTCGCCTTTGCGCACGCCCACGGCGTGATTCACCGCGATTTGAAGCCGCAGAATATCATGGTGGGCTCGTTCGGCGAGGTCCTGGTGATGGATTGGGGCCTGGCCAAGGTGCTCGGCAAGAATGAGGAAGGGGCGAAAGGCGAAGCCGGCGTGGGGGTTGTCCCCTTGAGCGCTCTTCAGCCTGGCAGCGCTCCGGGGCAGACCCAGGTCGGCGTGGTGATGGGAACGCCGGGCTATATGGCTCCTGAGCAGGCTCGGGGAGAGGTGGACCAGATCGACGAGCGAACCGATGTGTACGGACTGGGAGCCGTACTTTACTTTCTGCTCACCGGTCGACCGCCGGTATCGTTGACGGGTACGGCGACACCGGTGTCCTTGCCGCCGCGCCAGCACAACCGAGCCATTCCGCGCGCGCTGGAAGCAATCTGCCTGAAGGCGTTGGCCGCCGAGCCGGCGCATCGCTACAGCAGTGTTGCCGAGCTGGCCAAGGACATCGCGTACTTCCTTGCCGAGCGGCGCGTCGAAGCCTATCCCGAAGGGATCCTGGAAGCGGCCAAACGGGTCGTATCGAAGTACCGCGCCGCCGTCGTACTGGTCTTGGCTTACCTAGTCATGAGAATTCTGCTGTTACTTTGGACCGGTGCTTAATGAAAGTGACCAGTTTGTGTAATAGAGGAGGGGAGCGTACTGAAGTTACGAACGAGGTAGGAGAAGAAAACCATGAAAAAGTGGCTACTGGGTCTTGTGTTGGGCGGCGTCCTGGGAGTTTTCGACGGCCTCACAGCGCTGCTTTCCGCGCCGGAGACCGCGCCCGAGATTGTGGGGATCGTCATCGGCTCCACGATGAAAGGTCTCCTTACCGGGGTCCTGATTGGGTACTTTGCACAAAAGGTGAATTCCTTGCCGCTGGGGATCTTCTTCGGCCTGGCCGTGGGAGCGTTCTTGGCGTTTCTCGTGGCCCTGGGCAATTCGTATTACTGGCAAATCATGCTGCCGGGGGCAGTTCTGGGAATCATTGTCGGCTATGCCACGCAGAGATACGGCGTCCGCACTTACGGCACTGCCCCGCAGGCGGACCAATCTTGAAAGCATAAGGCGACCGGCAAGACCAACGATACCCGGAGCCGAAGTCGCCAGCCTTCGGGCCTGAACCTCTCTGGCTAGGGAATGGCCTCACACATCCGGCAGGTCACCGACATCCCGCGACACCTCGGGTTCGATGCTGCGTACGACAAAACTACCCGGCTGGAGGCCACGGCTGAGACACTCTTGATACAGCCGTCTTTTGGAGGAATTCAAGCCAATGCGCTCGTCGCCGTGGTAGGCAACCCAGCGGCGGTAAGTCGCGCCGGAAGGCATTCTGGGATTGCTGGATCAGGGGAGATATCTCGTCATCCAGCGCCGTTGGTACCACGCTACTGTGGGAGTTGGTCGGGGTCGGGTTCTCTGGAGTGGGTTGCATAGGGTCGATACTCGCATCATCTCGATCTGGCGCGCTCCATGCCCCGCTTATCGGGAAACCGTTGTGTCCTTAGTATACCGCAAGGTTTTTGGCGGCTCTAGCCCCGGGATCTTTTGTGAAAAACTGAAACCATCATCGCTTCCGCCGGCACTATCAGTTAAAGATGGGAGAGACATTCACCACCCCAGGCTCCCTGTGACGATCCGAAGATCCCGGCAGGAGAACCGGATCGCACCGGCGGCTTGGTGGATTCGGAGGAAGCACGATGGCGGCCCGACACCTTCAGGGGATTCTCCAGCACCTTCGCAGAGTCCTTCAGAACCAGCCCGCGGACGCGCTCTCGGATGGCCAATTGCTCGAACGCTTCACGAGTCACCGTGATGGCGCCGCCTTCGAGGCGCTGGTGCAGCGGCATGGACCGATGGTCCTGAGCGTCTGCCGGCGCGTGTTGGACGATGAACATGATGCCGAAGATGCCTTCCAGGCCACCTTGCTGGTACTGGTCCGCAAAGCGGCGTCGATTCGGCAACACGAGTCGGTGGGCAGTTGGCTCTATGGCGTGGCCTACCGCATTGCCATGAAAGCCCGAGCTATGGCTGCCCAACGAGCCTGGCATGAGAAACAAGTACTCCACCAGTCGCCTGCCGATGCGCTGTCGGAAGTCGTCTGGCGCGACCTGCGCCCCATCCTGGATGAAGAGTTAAACCGGTTGCCGGAGAAATACCGCGCGCCGGTTGTGTTGTGCCACCTCCAGGGTAAGACCAACGAGGAAGCGGCCCGGCACCTGCACTGGCCCCTCGGCACGGTCAAAGTCCGGCTGGCGCGGGCCCGGACGCTCCTCCAAACCCGGCTGACCCGCCGGGGCTGCACGCTCTCGGCCGCCGCGCTGGTGACGCTCCTGGAGCAGAGCGCTGCCCCGGCTGCCGTGCCCACGATCCTGGCGGCTTCCACCGTGAAGATCGCCACCTTGCTGGCGACCGGCGAGGCGACGCTGGCCAGCGGTATCTCGGCACCAGCGGCGGTGCTTCTCGAAGGCATGGTGCGCACGCTATTTCTGGCCAAGGTGAAGTTCGCTGCCGCCATCATCCTGGCCGCCGCGGTGCTGACTGGCGGCGCTGGGGTCGCGGTCCAGCAAACCATCGCGGCGAAGCAAGATAAGGAAACCGTACAGCGACAGCCGTCTGGACGCGGCCGGGTGCCGAACACTCTTGAGGCCCCCAGGGCGGACATTTTGCCACAAGCAGCGGAGGAAAAACAACCCGCAGGGAACGAGGCCGACGAGGAACGTGTCGTGACCGGCCGCGTCCAGGGACCGGACGGTCAGCCGATCGCTGGGGCCAAGCTGTACCTCGGGTACTCCAGCCCGAAGGAGTTGACATACCCCGTGCGGGCTACGACTGGCGCTGATGGCCGATTCCAGTTCACCTTCGAGCCGGCGAAACTCGATCCACCACCCAAGGACGAGCCTTGGTTCCAGGTACTGGCCATGGCCGACCGCTACGGTCCCGACTGGGTCTCGCCTGGCAAGTGGATCCGAGAAGAGTCCCGGCCCACTTTCGCCTGGCTGAACAAGAACACGGATCTCACCTTGCGGCTCATCAAGGACCTCCCTGTCCAGGGGCGTATCCTCGACCTGAATGGCAGGCCGGTCGCCGGTGCCACGCTGCGATTCGAGCACATCACTGCCTATGACGATCTCGATGCCTTCCTCCAGTCGGTCCGCGACCGGAAGTGGCCCAGCGTGAACTCGAAGAGTTGGTTTGGCCCATTCCCGGGGAAACCGAACGTACTGACCATCGGCCCGGACGGGCGCTTCCGGCTGGAAGGCGTCGGCCAGGACCGTGAGGTGAACTTCCACCTGGAAGGACCGGGCATCCAGTACGGACCGTTCCGATGTGTGACCCGCGAGCTGAAAGCACCTGTGGAGCCGCAGAATAACGAACGTTACGGGCCGATCATCCTCAAGGCCTACGGCGCCACCCTTGAGCACACTGTAGCTCCGTCCCGGCTCATCCGCGGCGTGGTCCGCGACAAGAGGACAGGGCAGCCCGTGGCCGGCGTCGAGATCAGTACCTCGCCCACCTACACCACCCACCGCACGCAGACGGACCAGGAAGGTAGGTACGAGATCCAGGGCTATGTGAAGACCGCGGAGGGGTATCACATCTCCGTCTCCCCGGTCGGTCTGCCGTACTTTAGCGCCGGTGTCCTTTTTCCCGATACCCCAGGCCTGGACCCCGTCCAGGGCGATATCGAGCTGGTCAGTGGCATCCGCGTTCACGGCCGAGTCACGCACGCCGCAACGGGCCAGCCGATCGCCGGG
>JBGQLF010000532.1:0-7073 GCA_041499985.1 Gemmataceae bacterium | reverse complement strand
GGGCAAGCCACCTCGATCGCGGGAAGAAAAGGGAGGCCACGGGTCCGTTTCGCCCAGGCGCTGCTGTCCCAGTGTGGCGTAGGTGAAGAGTTCACATCCAGCACAGCTCGGATGCGTGCTTTCGCAGAGGAGAGCTTGGGGCAATGAAGAGCGTTCGCGGCAACCGCACCTCGGATCACCTGGATCTGATACGGGGACTGGCCGCTCTGGCCGTCCTGGTTTACCATGTGCGCTACCGCTTTTTTCTGGATTATCACGACCTGCCAAATCCAACGCTCCTCTCCAAGGTGTTTTATGTTCTGACCGCTTTCGGTCATGATGCAGTCATGATCTTTTTTGTCCTGAGTGGTTACTTTATTTCGGCCAGCGTCATCCGCGATTGCCGCCAGCAGCGCTGGTCCTGGGCCAAGTATGCCACGAACCGCCTGACGCGCTTGTATCTTGTTTTGCTCCCGGGCCTGCTGTTGACGGTTTTCTGGGACCAACTCGGCCTGGCCTGCTTCGCCGACCACCCGATCTATACAGGCGTGGCCCAACCCTGGATGCATGACTTTTTTGACGTGGGCAGGAACTTCAATCTCCCAATCTCGTTCGGGAATGCGGTATTCCTACAGGGGATTTCCGTCCCGCCTTTGGGCTCCAACGTACCTCTATGGAGCCTCAGCTACGAGTTCTGGTATTACGTCCTGTTCCCTTGTGCCTGGCTTGCCCTGGTCGGCGCGCGCTCCTGGTGGAAGCGGTTGATCGCTGCCGGAGGCTTCCTGGTGTTGTTGTACTGGGTCGGCACGAGCATGGTCTTCTATTTCCCGATCTGGCTCTTCGGCACTGCCGTCTGTCTCCTTCCCCCTCTGCGCTCGTTCACGCAGCGCCAGCGCGCCGTGGCAACCTGGACCGCCCTGGGCGCGTTCGCGGCTTCTCTGATCGTGGTGCATTCCAGCGGTTTTCGGCGGCTGGTGGGCGACTCCGTGCTGAGGATGGATTATTGTATCGGTGTGAGTTTTGCCGTTTTCTTGTACCTGCTGGTGCAGGATCGGACTGCTAGTGCAGAGGGAAGGTATGCCCGTGTAGCCAGTGGGTTGGCCAGTTTCTCTTATTCGTTATACGTCGCTCACATGCCTTTGCTGGTTTTCTGCCGCGCCTGGCTTGTCCCAAACGAACCCTGGAGACCGGATTTGGTTCATCTGGGGATTGGGGCGGCGATCAGTGTCGTAGGCGTTGTCTACGCGGTCTTGCTCTCCCGTTTCACGGAAGCCCAGACGGATACGATCCGCGAATTCTTCCTGAAGCAGCTCGCCCGAATGGCAAGGCAGCGCACTGCCGATCGTCCTCTCGTCGTCTCCTCCCAGACGCAAGTCTCGGTCCCTCGTAACTCTTCTTTCCGCTCCCACTCTGACAAGGACAGTGGCGCCATCAAGCCGAGCCCTTCCCGTTCGGGCCCGGAGTCGAACCTCCGGGTCCCCTGATCGAGGTCGGGGAGAGGGGATAAGAACAATGGGCGCAAGAGTCCGTAAGTGCCAAGACTAACGCAATTCCTGGCTAGGCGAAGATTTCCTTCAAGGTTTCTTCCGCTCGGGTCGATAGATCCATAACGGTCGGTGTACGTGTTCTTTCCAAACCGACCAGCTCACGAGCCAGCAGGTTGCGGACCATTTCGCCCAGAGTGTGGGCCCATCCGGCCCGCGCGCACGGGGAGGAGCCTGGGATGACCGGGGGAGTATTGACGCTCGCTTGCTTGTTTCTCACAGCGGGCGCCCCACCGGCTGAGGTGTGGCCGCTCAACCAGGAAAGCTTCGAACTCCCCTTCCGCATCGACGAGGCGCAGCGTGCCGAGATCAAGGAGGTACTCCTGTTTTGCTCCACGGATCAAGGCACTACCTGGACACAAGTGGCAGTCTCGACGCCGGACAAGACCGGGTTCCGATACTTCGCCCCAACCGACGGCATGTACTGGTTCAGCGTCTGCGTCGTCGATCGGCAGGGAAAGCGCGAGCCCCCCGACATTTACAAAAGTCCACCGGGGCAAAAGGTCCTGGTCGATACGCTCAAGCCGAATCTTCGCCTTACCGTCACCGAGCGCCAAGGGGACGAGATCCTGATCGGTTGGGAAATCCAGGAAGACCATCCCGATCTCGCCAGTCTCAAGCTCGAATACCGCACGCCCGAGTCCCCGCCCTGGCTTTGGACGGCAGCCACGATCATGCCCGCGCTCGTGGGCCAGGCGCGCTTTCGGCCCAATCAAGCCGGCACCGTGTCGGTGCGCATGCAAATCGCGGATCAGGCCGGGAATATCGGCACGGCGCAGGCGGAAGTGCCGGCCATCCCCGGAACAATTGCCGCCGCGATCGGCACTCAAACTGGCGGGACCGCCGCTTCTCCCTTGCCCCTACCGCCACCAACCAGCTCGGCAGCTCCCTTCCCCGTCGCAGCCGCAGGGGAGCGACAGGGTGCCGTGCAACCTACTGGGCTAACTCAGGGCGAAGCGCGGGGATCCACCGAGCGCCCCTGGCCGGCGACGCCCGGCTCGTCCGCGGCGCCCACAGCAAGTAACGGGACGGACTCCGGAACACGTTGGGCCGCGAAGTCGGAGAGTCCGGCTGGAGTGGGCCGAACCGCCGGGGACCTGGTCGGCAATAAGCCGCTGACCGCCTCCCCAACAGCAGTGCAGCTATGGAATAGCACGCAGGTCTCGCTCAAGTATGAGGCCACGCCTGGTCCATCCGGCATCGGCAAAGTCGAGTTATGGATCACCACGGACGACGGCCGCTCCTGGAAGCCCTTCGCCGAAGATCCTGATTTGAAGCCCCCCATCGACTTTGAGTTACCCGGGGATGGAGTGTATGGCTTCTGCCTGGTCGTCTATAGCAAAGCGATGCGCAGTCGGAAGCCGCCACAACCTGGCGAGCCACCGCAAATGCGCCTGGAGGTTGACACGACCCCACCCGAGTGTCTGCTCGGCTTCCCCGTGGCCGATCCGCGCCGCCGGGACGCCGTGGTGATTCCCTACACGGTGACCGATCGGAACCCGGCCGCCAACCCGGCCACGCTCCAGTGGGCAGAGCAGCCGGACGGACAATGGCGAACCATCGCCGAGGGGCTGCCAGCCAACGGACGCTACTCCTGGGTGGTGCCTCCTGAGGTGTCGAACAAGATCAACATCTACTTGCGCCTGGTTGCCGTGGATAACGCCGGCAATCGCAATGTGGCGCAGAGCAAGGACCCCGTCTCGATTGACCTGACAGAGCCAGAAGGTCGCATCCTCGGCCTCGCGGGTGCCCCACCCAAACCGTAATGTGAGTTGAGTTTAGCCGCGAGCATCGGGCGAGCGCGAACTCCGCGCTCGCCCGATGCTCGCGGCCAAACAACCCGTGAATTGCTCCCCCTTCCCAGAAGCACTCCAACTCGTTACCTTCAAGAGGATAGCGTCGCCCTCAACCCACGACCTCACGGCAGACAACATGCGCTGGTTGCAAACGGAATATATCCTCAAAGGCATTTATCTCGGTCTCCTCCTCTTCGTCGCGCTCCAGGAGCCGACTTGGTTGATGACCGGCCTGGTGGCCTTGTGTACGTTCGGCGGCCTAGTTCTGGCGTTGGCACTGGCGGGCTACCGCAAACTGCGTGAAGGCTACCAGGTCAAGGGCCGACTGCTGCCGTTTCTCCTTTTCCTCCTTCTGGAGAGCCCGGAGTTGATCTACGCCGGCATCCTGCTGGGCATGACCG
Source organism: Gemmataceae bacterium (assembly GCA_041499985.1). Lineage (GTDB taxonomy): Bacteria > Planctomycetota > Planctomycetia > Gemmatales > Gemmataceae > JBGQLF01. The sequence continues at coordinate 3,353 of JBGQLF010000532.1, read as the reverse complement.
TTGCTGCCTACGCGATTCTCCGGCAGGAAGGCGAAAACTGGTTACTCGGCGCGACCGTGACCGGCGGAGCCGTGCTGGGCCTGGCGTTTTGGCTGCTGCGCCACGTCCAGCAGCGCGGCGTCCGGCTCGGGCTGAGCTTGCTCTTGGCCGCGGGACTGGTGGCCGGGGCGCTCCTTTGGTTCGGCCAGTTCGGCGATTTTGCCCAGACCCTGGCCCTGCGCCATCCGATCTTGTTCGGCGCCCAGTTATTGCTAGGCATCCCGATTTTCTATCTGCTGACTTTCGCCGGCCGAGATGAAGAGTCCGAGGTTGAGATCGGCGCCATGTGTGCTGCCCTGGGTCTCGGGACCGGCATGCTGGTGCGCGACAATCCCAACTACCAATCGGTCGCGTTCCTGGTGCCCGTCATGCTGTACTTCTATTACACCACGCGCATTCTGCCGCATCTGCGTGTCTTCAAGCACGCCGTCCGCGGCCTGAGCTATTCCAAGATTGGCCGTTATCGTCCTGCTCTGCTCTCCTTCCGGCGTGCCTTGCAGCTCGATCCGCAGAACGCCCTGGCGCGGGAAGGGCTGTGGAGCGTGCACCGAGCGATGGACCTGGGCCAGCTGGCTCAGGATCCGCAAACGCTGGCGCTTGTCGATCTCGATCTGTGCCTGGAACGAGCCGGTTCGCTGCTCTTGCAGCCTAACCCGACTCCGGAGAAGCTGCAAGAAGCGCATCAGTTGCTCGACCTGATTGTCAGCCTGCGGCCCCCGCTGCAACCGGCAGTCCACTACTGGCGCGCGGTGGCTCATACGCACGCCCGGCATTTTGACCAGGCCGCGGTGGAATTGGAGCAACTCCTCGACCCCACTGCCCATGCCGCGGACGATCCCTCGCGACGCTCGGTCTTGCTGTCCGCCTGGCAGTTGGCCCTGATGTGGCATCCGGAGCTCAACCGTCGGGCCGGCACGCCCTTGCTCTCACTCCCGGGCCGGCGTATGGAGGCGATTGCCGCCGTCGAACGCCATCTCGGCACCAATCCCGACGATGCGGAGGTATGGAATCTCAAACGGTTGCTCTATGGTGGCGTGATCGAGGCCGAATATGCGGCGGCGACCCGGGAAGATCAACCTGCGGCCGAGTTCGACCATGCCTATGCCCAGCAGCTAGGATTGGCCCTGATCGACGACACCGCGCGCTGGCAGCGCGGCGGCGAATACTTACGCCTGGCCGCGCGGGGTCTGCCGGCGCTGGGGCCCTCGCTGTTTAGCCAGATCGCCAAGGCGCACGAGCGGGCGGGAAACACCGAGGGCGCTTTGCACAACTATGAGCTGGCCAAGCGCGCCGGCCGATCCGTCGGACCCAAAGCGCTCGGCGACGAGGACCGCCAGGCCTACTTCGCGGCCGTTAAGCTGCTGGCCGAGGCGGCCCAGGCGCGCGGGGATGTGCAGGCGGCGATCGAGAACTATCACCTCTTTGCCGAATCGGAGCGCAGTGGTCTGGAAACGCTCCGCACCCTGGCCGAGCTGTACGAACGCAAGGGCGATCCCCTGTCGGCGCTGCGCTTCACGGACCAGGCGCTGATCTATAACGCCAAGGACAAGGATCTGCTGGAGCGCAAAGATCGCTATTACTACTCCGTCCTCCCAGAGGATCTGAAGGCACGGCTGGAGTCGGTCAAAGGGGGCTTCGATATTGCCTATTGCCTGCGCAAGGCCCGCAGCCTGCTCGATGCCCGGGCAGCCGATCTCGATCTGCTGGACTGGGCCCAGCATCTAGCCGCGTTGGCGCGGATTGTGGAGCCGGACAACCGCAGCCCCAAAGTGCTCGTGGCCCGGGCCCGCCTGCGCCGCGGCGAGAAAGACGAGGCAGTGGCGCTCCTGGAAGAAGTGCGCACCCCCAAGCCGGAGAAGTTCGCCAGCGGCGAGGACGAGGAGGCGTGGTACATGGCCTGCCGCCTGCTGGGCGACCTGTACCTCTATGACTTCGGCCGAGCGGACCTGGCGGCCGAATGCTTCAACGCCTACCGCCAGAGCGTCAAGAGCGGCGCGGACACGATGTACAAGCTCGGCCAGGCGTATGAACAGCTCGGCGACCATGCCCGCGCGGCGAAGTGGTACAAACAGGTGACCGCGTACGACAGTCATCCTCTGGCCCCGGATGCGCAGGATGCGCTGCATCGGTTGCAGGCGCAGTGAATCTTTCACTGCCACCCTGGCGCAGCCATCACCTGGAAGGAGCGGTTTTCATGACAGTTCTGGACATCTATCAGCAGACGATCAAGCCATTATCGACCACCGAGCGGTTACAGCTGGCCCGGCTCATCCTCAACGATATTCCGCCACAAGCGGTAGTCGACTATCGGGAAGATTGGACTGAAGAGGATTATCGCGATTTCAGCAAAGCGAGCTGGGATCACATCAATCGTGCCTTAGAGGAAGAGGAAAATGGCCAAACCGGGTGATGTCGTGACCGCCGACTTCGTGGGTGCGACAGGAGTGAAGAGGCGTCCCGTGGTCGTAGTCTCCAGCGACCTCTACCACACCCATCGTCCCGACCTTATTCTCGGTGTCTTGACGACGCAAATCACTTCGGCCACCACTCCCACAGATTACCTTCTTCAGGATTGGGCTTCGGCCGGACTACACTCTCCCTCAGCCTTTCGCACCTACTTCGGGATGGCACAACCAGCCGCAGTTCAGGTCATCGGACATCTCTCGGATCGCGACTGGCAAGGCGTACAAGCGTGCCTCGCCCTTGCCCTCGCCATAAGCCGCCAGGCAGCGCCGCCGTAGTCGGGAAGTACTTGTGTTCCCAGGATGCCTGCGCCTGAGATTGCTCGTTCGCAAAAAACTCTGTCACCTCCATCTGGATTGGCGCCACTTACTTGAGGGCGTGCCGGCGGGCATCACCTGCACCAGTTGCCCAGTTATCTGCGGGAGACGGCTATGACGATCCCGGCACTGACAGAGCAGACGCCCGACGCCGACCTCTGGCATCTCGTACGCCAGGGGAGTGCCCCGGCGTTTGAGGCACTCGTGCGGCGGCATCAATCGCTGGTGTGTGCCGTGGCGTACAACGCCTGTGGGGATTTGGGGCTCAGCGAGGATATTGCCCAAGAGACCTTCTGGGCGGCGTGGCGTGAGCAAGCGTCCCTGCTGGAGCCGGTCGCCTGCGGGCCTGGCTGTGTGGAATCGCGCGGAACCTCGGCAAGAAGACTCGGCGGAGGGCGTCGCGGAAGGCCGAAGCAGCCGCCCCGTTATCCACGGTTATGGAAGTCCCGGCGAACGCGCCGAGCCCAGCGGACGAGGCAGTGTCACGGGAGGAAGAAACCCTCCTCTGGCAGACACTCGCACAGATCCCAGAGT